>CAIWTR010000590.1 GCA_903915615.1 uncultured Armatimonadota bacterium | reverse complement strand
TTAATGCGTCTCGCCGGGGGGCGGGCGGCGGGTCCGTGGCTTGGAGCGGTCAAGCGTTACCTCGAAGGGTTGGTTGTGGATGGCGACCTCGCGCCTGGCGATGTGGCGCGCGCGGAGACGCTTGCGCAGGAGTTTCTGGCGCGCGAGCTTGGGTAACGGCTTGCGGCTGGGCTGATGCCGTTCGTGTGCGGTGTGGGCGATGCGGTCCTTGTGTTTGCCGTGATGCAGCTGCCGAACCGGGAACAACCCGCCTGCCCGGATGAGGAATCAGCTGCGTGAATTCGTATTTCAATACCGAAACAGACTTTCGGGTGTTGACATTGGTATCGAAGACAATGTTGACCGCAACTAGAATCGCATCCGGGTCAGGGTATTCACAGTTGCCCATCGCTGCCAGAAACGCATCCCAGTGGCTCTGCTGCAGTCCACAGGCTGCCAAGATATACGGCACATAGGGCGGTATCTCCGTTTCGATGACCATCGTTTCCGTGATCAGCAGATACATAATCGCCGCCTGATAGACCTTGGCGCGGCGCCTCGGACGCATCGCACAGGTGTTCGAGAAACTGACATCCCCTGCAAACAGACACTGTAAAAGGTGGAGTGTAGGGTTGTCGCTCAACCATGCTGGCCGATCCGATGTTGCATTTCCAAGCTGTGCATCCTGTTCGACAATATAGGTTCCATCGGATGATGGACGCTCCAACGCTACGGTCGAAACCCGATGGACGTTGCGACGCAGCCTATCGAGAAAGCGATGCTTTGCGGTCTTAAACAAGAGTCGGATGAAGTGGATGTCGGAATGAACCTCCAGCTGCCTGCTCTGTATCAAGCGGATGACGGCAGCCCACGCTTCGATCGCAATGTCCTCTGCTTCGAAAATGGCAAGCGCCGTTTGCATCCGCAAAATCCGCCGCTCGCAAAAGAGCTGGACCTTGTAAAAGTGCTGATTGAACAGCTTGCTATGGAGCTTTTCTGCGAGCTGGATGTCGCCATCCCGGTACGCATTCCCGAACTGCTGTGCAAGGACAGAGGATGAGGATTTCGATGTGCACACCACTCTGAGACGAGGGTGAAAATTGGCTTGGAAAGGTCGCTCGTTTGACATGCCGCCATTCTGCACAATCGCGAAACGTCGCACAATTGTTAAAAGTGATAATCGGATTTTTTCAAAAAGTTTGTAATGATGGCCACAATTTGTACGATAAGTATGCTGAATGTCTGGAATTTGCAGTGTTCTGATTGCGTTGAGTTTGTAATGGTAGCCAAATTCTACGAATTAGCTGCTTGGGAGCAGCTCACAAGATTGCATGAATACAAGGGGATGTCATTCACCAAATATTTTTCAAATTCTGTGTAGTAATCGCATCACTTTCTACGTTAAGTAGAGAGTGGAACGCCCACAGTTTGCGGGCACGGCTGAGCACCGGCACCCATCGAGAACTCCGAAACGGTTATACTTACACCATGTCCCATGATTTAAATATTGTCAACGCAGCCGTTGATGCTGCCCTTCCTACGGCTTTGACCGAGCTTGCCGAAATGATTGCTATTCCAAGCGTGGCCGCGAAAAGCGATTCCCCGATGGAAGAAGGTGCGGCAAAAGTTGCCGAGCTTCTGAAGAAGCGTGGCTTTGAAGCCGAGCTCATCGCGACTTTCGGTGCGCCTCCGGTGGTTTTTGCACAAAACCTCTCAGCGGGACCCGATAAGCCAACCGTGCTCTTTTATAACCACTACGATGTCCAACCTGCAGAGCCACTTGAGCTGTGGGACAGCGATCCGTGGACGCTGCGGATTGATGGCGACATTTGTTATGGACGCGGCGCAACGGATGACAAAGGGCATATCAGCGCCCGTTTGATGGCAATCGATGCCCTTCTCGCAGCAAACAACGGGACTCTTCCTGTGAATGTTAAGTTCATTGTCGAGGGGGAAGAGGAAGTTACCAGCCTCCATCTCGCGCAGTGGATTGATGAGAATCGTGACCTCCTAAATGCCGATGTCACCGTCTGGGAGTTTGGCGGCGTAGATCACTACGGAACTCCCGAGATTATCTGCGGCCTTCGGGGCATCGCCTATCTCGAGCTGCACGTGCAGACCATCGCCTACGATGGCCACTCAGGCTTTATCGGCTCGCTGTTCGAGAATGCTGCATGGCGGCTTATCTGGGCAATCAACAGCATCAAGGGACCGGATGGCCGTATCCTCATCGATGGCCACTACGCACCGGTTATCCCACCGGATGACTACGACCGTGAGCTGATGGAAAAACTTCCAAACATCGAGGACTCACTGCTCAGTGAGTACAACATGCCGAATTTCCTTGGGGATGTCCGCGGCGTGGATGCGAAGATTCAGCAGGTGTTTGAACCAACCGCGACGGTTTGTGGAATCGGAAGTGGCTGGCAGGGCGAAGGCGCAAAGACCGTCCTCCCGGCCAAAGCGATGGCGAAAATGGACTTCCGTCTCGTCCCCGATATGGATCCGGAAACCGTTGTCGCAGCGCTACAGAAGCATTTGAACGACAATGGCTTCGCCGATGTCCAAGTGCATTACCTCGGCGGCCAGCGCCCCGGGCGTGTGGATCCAAGGCACCCGATGGTCAAAAAGTGTATCGACACGGCCCGCACCGTCTACGGGTGTGAACCAGTTGTCGTACCACTCGTCGGCGGCTCTGGACCGATTTACCCATTCATCAAAACACTGGGTCAACCTGTCGTGACGTGTGGAGTTGGCTATCCAGGTGGACGTGCACATGCACCAAATGAAAACCTGCGGATAAGTGACTTGCTGCTTGGGGCAAAGCACACTGCACATTTCATGCTGAGCCTCCTCGAAAACTAGGTCTTTCAGACCCGTCATGCGTGTCCTGCCGCTTACGAGTAGCGGGACACGGAGTGGCGTTGTACGTGGATGGTTTCAGTCTTTAGAGGGATGTCGCTCTGTGCATCCCCCGGGTAGGCTTACGTTTGGCAGGCTTAAATCGATGTCTGTACATCACTCCTCGTTGTATGCAGCCGGAGACACCTAAAGATCATTCCGGCTTAAACTTTTTGATTCTCAGGTGTCGCCAAGAACAGGCGATATCGGATTTGGTTTCAGCCTTTAG
>CAIWTR010000589.1 GCA_903915615.1 uncultured Armatimonadota bacterium | reverse complement strand
AGCTACCATTCGTCTTCGGCGTGAACCCAAAGTTCTATCCTGAGATTTTGCCATCCGGGCCTGAATCGACGATTCAAGCAGGGGGCATCACTATCTCCAAGCACCAGCTCGTGATGGTCATTGTGTCGGCAATCCTGGTTGCAGTGCTCTGGTACATCGTTCAACGAACCAAAATGGGCAAGGCGATGCGTGCTGTCTCGCATGACTTCGATGCTGCTGGACTCATGGGTATTCCGACAGATAATGTCATCGCGTTTACGTTCAGCATCGGTGCTGCACTTGCTGCCGCCGGTGGTGTGCTCTTTGGAGGGTTGACGTTTAAGAGTCTGCTACCTCTGATGGGTGTGCAAATGGGCTTGAAAGCCTTTGTCGCCGCTGTCGTCGGAGGCATTGGCTCGATTCCTGGTGCGATGCTCGGTGGACTTCTGATGGGCATTTCCGAATCGTTCATCAAAGGTGCGCCGCATATCAAGCTTGGTGCGATTGATTTTGACCCCAGTCGCTGGACGGATGCCGTCGCATTCCTGATTTTGATACTTGTTCTTTTGATTCGCCCCGCAGGGCTTCTTGGTAAAAACACACCGGAGAAAGTCTGAGATGACAAAACCTATCAACTATGTCATCGCACTGGCCATTCTTGGTGTGTTGGCAACCCTGTCGGTGATTCTGCCGATCTACATGGATGACCTTGTCTACCGGGTGCTGATGCTGTCCGGGATTGCCGTCATCATGGCCGTCTCTCTAAACTTGATCAATGGGTTCACTGGACAGTTTTCGATTGGGCATGCCGGTTTTCAGGCCGTTGGTGCCTACGCTGGTGCAGCCCTGACAGTCTATGGCCACAATGACATTTTTGGGCATCTGCCGAAAGATGGTCAGATTGGAACTGGCTGGATGTCGCTGGCTGTTGGAGCGGGTCCGATGCTTGCATCGATGCTCGCGGGTGGCCTCGCTGCTGCGTTGATTGGCTATATCGTTGGTTTGCCAAGTCTTCGCCTTCGTGGTGACTACCTTGCAATCGTTACGCTTGGCTTTGGTGAGATCATCCGGGTGATCGTCGAAAACAACGATAGTGTTGGCGGCCCGCGTGGCTTCAGCGGAAACCTTGACATCGGCGTGTCCGTTCCTGCCATCACAAACTTCTTCTGGGTCTTTGGTGTTGCAATCGTTGTGATTCTCTTCGCGCGGAACCTCCGCTTCTCTATTTCCGGATTGCAGTACCTTGCGGTCCGTGAGGATGAAGTTGCCGCGCAAGCCGTCGGGATCGACACAACCCGCACAAAAGTCAATGCTTTTGTCATCGGATCGTTTTTTGCAGGTGTTGGCGGAGCGCTCTTTGCGCACTATGAGCAGACGATTCTCATCAGCAGCTTCAACTTTGTACGCTCGTTTGACTTTGTAACCATTGTTGTTCTGGGCGGACTTGGGTCGGTTACCGGAAGCATCATCAGTGCTCTGGTCCTGACAGCGCTTCCCGAGATTCTTCGCTCATCGCTTGGAGCCCAGTTCAACCAATACCGTCTGGTTTCGTATGCGCTCCTTTTGATTGTGATGATGCTGGTCCGCCCGCAGGGAATCTTTGGACGTGGCGAACTTTCATTTGCAAAGCTGCGTAATAAGTTCAAGAAGCCCGCAACACAATAATGGATAGAGTCGCGCCAGATGTCAAAGTTGCTGTTTTCATTGACTTCGACAATATTCGCCGAAGCATAGAAGAACAGTTCGAGCCATCCCGTGTCGATATCCACCGGATGCTCCAAGCCATCTTGGATAGCACCAACGGACGGATTATTGTTAAGCGTGCCTACGCTGACTGGGGCTATTGTCGCGACTATCGCAGTGATCTCCTAGACAATGCAACGGAGCCGGTCCAAACATTTCACCTGACACAACGCGGTAAAAATGGGGCGGACATTCGTATCGCTATCGATGCGATGGAGACTGCGCTGCGGCACTCTGAAATCACCCATGTGGCGATTGTGTCTGGAGACAGTGACTTCACGCCTCTGGTGATGAAGCTGCGGGAGCTTGGCCGCCACGTCATTGGCCTCGGCGTACGCGCAAACTCAAGCGCATACCTTGCCAAGGCATGCGATGCCTTCATCTACTACGATGACATTGTTGATCGGCAGTGGGTCAACCCACGGGGGACATCCGGTACCAGCATCGTTGCCGATCCACCACGGTTGATCGCGGATGCGATGGATGCCTGTGGCAATGTCCCGGTTCCTCTACGTGACCTGCGAAGCGCCGTGGAGGCCGCCTGTCCGGGGTTCCTGGAATCACAGTTTGGCTGTGGAACCTTTGCTGCCTTTCTAAGTCGCTATGGCCGGGAAATCCGCTTAGTCGCCGATGAAGCCGCTGGGTTTATCGTCTGCCCCACGACGCTGTCAGCGGCTATGGGCCTTACCTGGGCGGAAGCCTATGTAGACCTTGCCAAGTCATTGCCACAACCGCTT
>CAIWTR010000588.1 GCA_903915615.1 uncultured Armatimonadota bacterium | reverse complement strand
TGGGAGTCGGTTGTCTCGCCGCTGGTCAAGCGTTCGGGGCTGAATGTGGTGCTTGAAGATTCCACGAGCGGTGGAAGTGACCATCAGCCTTTTCAGGCGGCAAAGGTTCCTGTGACATTTTTCTTCACGGGGCTGCACGCGGATTATCACCGGCCAAGCGACACGGTTGACAAGCTTGACATCGATGGCATTGCCAAGGTTAGCCAGCTGGCAGCGCGGGTTGTGGAGCGTGTTGCGGATGCCCGTGAGCGGTTGGTGTTCAGCGAGCCTCCGGCAGCCGCGGGTGGTTCATCCACGATGCGTGCAAAGGCATCCCTGGGGACGATCCCTGAGTACGGAGCTGGAGTCATTGGTGTCTTGGTGGGTGGTGTCCGTGCGGGGAGCCCGGCGGAGAAGGCGGGGCTGCAGGCGGGTGACATTTTGGTCGGGTTCGCGGGCAAGACGATCCGGAGTATTGAAGAGTACACGGCGGCGCTTGGGGAAGCGAATCCGGGGGATGTTGTTGAGCTTAAGGTTGACCGTAAGGGCAAGATTTTACTGATGAAGGCGACGCTGGCCGAGAGCCGCCGCTAGGGATTTTGAGAGGAATTGATGATGCGTAAGAACAAAGCGTTTGGAGTTGGAGCCGTGACGTTGTTGACGGCATTGATTGGTGTAGGAGTGGCGGCTTTCGCAAACGTGCAGCCTCCTGCCGCAGGGGATGGCCCATTGGCTGCGATGCTTGATCCGAAGGAAAAGCATCTCTCAAATGTCCGTCAGCTGACATTTGGTGGTCAGAATGCGGAGGCCTATTGGTCCTACGATGGCAAGAAGCTGATTTTTCAGCGCTATGATGGCGATACCTATAAGGCGGATCAGCAGTTTGTGATGAATGCGGATGGTTCCAACCGTATCCGTGTCTCAACGGGCACTGGACGCACGACCTGTGGCTATTTCCTAAAGGGAGATAAGCAGGTTATCTTCGCATCCACGCACGGCTTTGGACCTGAGATTCCTCAAGATCCTGACCGCTCGCTAGGTTATGTCTGGCCGATTTTTCCAAGCTACGCGATTTGGAAGGCAAACGCCGATGGTACGAACCTGACGCCTCTGTTCCCAAAGAAGGTTGAGCTGGGCAAGAAGGTTGGCTACAACGCGGAGGCTACTGTTAGCCCGGATGGCAAGCGTGTTGTGTTTACATCCACAATGGATGGCGATCTCGAGCTGTACACGATGAAGCCTGATGGCACGGATGTCAAGCGGATCACAAACCGTGTTGGCTACGATGGCGGTGCATTCTTTAGCCCAGACAGCAAGAAGTTGGTTTGGCGTGCTGGGTTGCCAAAGACGCCTGAGGCGATTGCTGACTACAAGCGCTTGCTCGAGCAGGATCTTGTGCGTCCAAGCCAGATGGAGCTTTGGATGGCAAATGCCGATGGCACAGATGCAAAGCAGATCACGAGCAATGGTGCGGCGAACTTTGCGCCGTACTTCACCCCGGATGGTAACCGCTTGGTGTTTGCATCCAATATGGGTGACCCAAAGCGGCGTACGTTTGATCTTTATCTGATCAATCTGGATGGGAGTGGCCTGGAGCAGGTTACGTACGGACGTCAGTTTGATTCCTTCCCGATGTTTTCACCGGATGGGAAGAAGCTGGTTTGGGGTTCGAATCGTAATGGCAAGGATCACGAGACGAATATCTTTGTCGCGGACTGGAAGCCGTAAGGTTATTTCGTATTTGAGTGATGAACAAGACCCTGGAGCCAATCGGTTTCAGGGTCTTTGTCGTAATTGTGAAGCGAAAAGATAGTGTTGGTACTTACATAGACTGAGGGTGACTTCTCTGGGAGAAGAAAAATCCCCTTCTCAGTGGATCCAGGCTACAAATGTTTTGCGGTGACACATTCTGCTCGAGCGTGGGCTTGGATCGGTCGGCTGCCAGTGAACCGTCTCTCCTTGAAAAGAAGAAAAAATCCCCTTCCCATCACATTCAGGAGACAAATGTTTTGCGATGACACATTCTGCTCGAGCGTGGGCTTGGATCGGTCGGCTGCCAGTGAACCGTCTCTCCTTGAACAGAAGAAAAAATCCCCTTCCCATCACATTCAGGAGACAAATGTTTTGCGATGACACATTCTGCTCGAGCGTGGGCTTGGATAGGCCAGCTGTCTTTGAACAGTCTCTCCTTGAAAAGAAGAAAAAATCCCCTTCCCAGTAGATTCAGGAGACAAATGTTTTGCGGTGACACATTCTGCTCGATCGTGGGCTTGGATCGGTCGGCTGCCAGTGAACCGTCTCTCCTTGAAAAGAAGAAAAAATCCCCTTCCCATCACATTCAGGAGACAAATGTTTTGCGGTGCAACGTTCTGCTCGACTGTGGTCAGGGATCGGCCGGCTGCCAGTGAACAGTCTCTCCTTGAAAAGAAGAAAAAATCCCCTTCCCATCACATTCAGGCTACAAATGTTTTGCGGTGCCACGTTCTGCTCGATATAATGACGCTCGTTATCGGGGCGTAGCGCAGTTGGTAGCGCGCGACATTTGGGATGTTGAGGTCGCATGTTCGAATCATGTCGCCCCGATCGGAAAACCGGACAGAGCAATCTGTCCGGTTTTTGGTTTCTATAGACTCGGTGTACAGGTCGTCTGCGTGACCCTGTTTTCAGCATCCACATACACAACCGTTTGCGTAATATCTCCGAGCTCCGTGACTGGAATATGCTCGATGCGGTTGATGACAATGATGTCTCCGCGCGAAAATAGATGTGCCGGCGGGCCATTCAGAACAACGCTCTGCGGGTCTCCCGGGATCACATATGTTTCCCAGTGATTGCCATTATTGACATTGTTGATGTGAACAAACTCAAACTTCATCAGACCCGCGGCCGCAATCAGCTCCGGGCAGATGGCAATAGAGCCTTTGTAGTCAGCATTGGCATCCGTGACCGTTGCACGGTGAATCTTGGCGGTGACAAAGAGACGTTGACGCATGGTTGTTACTCCGGGTGCAGCTTGATTACTTCAGATTTTGCTGGATGTTGCCACTAAACGTATCGAGTTTCTCCTCGATCGCTTTGCATGCTTTATCAGATGCACAGGCTGCATGCAGGCGAACGATGACGGTAGGCGATCCGCCCATCACCTGTCGAACACCCTTTAGAATCCGGCTTGGCAGGTTTCGTACACGGCCCATCTTCGACATCGTCTCGATGTGACCGCTCTGCTCCTGCTCCCAGTAATCCATGATGATGCGGCTTTGGGGTGCGGATGCGCTCCGGAAGAGCATCCTGCGGACTTTCGCATTCCCTTTACTTGGTATCTGACCTGCGAAGGTGAAGTCACCCTGTGCCATGCTAACCGTTGGGTCGTGATACGCATCGAGGTGAGCGCCAGAGACAATTGTAAGCGCGACTTCAGGAGCATTCGCCAGCTGGTAAACGTAGACGCTACCTTTGGGATTGCCGATCATCTCACTGTAGCGGGTGCCAAATGGCTGTTCGGTTGCCAGATAGCCTGCAATCGCAAGCGGGGGGACTGGAATCCAGCTTGCCTGTGCACGGACCTGTTTTGCCTGCGCTGTCGCAATACCCACAACGATTGCCATCAAGGGGATGGCTGCAATGAGAACGATGTCATTGATGTTCGCTTTGACGCGAGGCTTGTAGACCCGCCGCATCGATGCAATCCCCATCAACAACCCGAGAACAACACCAAGGGTAGCTTCCGCGATCAGGAGGAGCTTAATGGTGGCGGGCGATGCGGATACCTTCAGCATCCCGTGCCACGATGCAAGCAGGGATTCCGGAAGTGGGATACAGAGGAGAACCATCACCAGTGAGATTGGAAAGAGACGTTTTCCGTGGAGGTGCCCGGATGACCGCGCGGTAAGAACCAGGACAAAGGTGAGTGCTGAGAATGTTACCGTCGGTGCGTGGCCCACTGTGCCTAGTATTAGGATGATGGCTCCGAGCACAAACCCAAACCATGCGTTGAAGGTCACTTTATCCTGAAGGCGCGGAGGCATCAGGAGGCAGGTGAAGACGCTGCTCACAAGCGCCGCAAAACTCAGGATTTGCCATGGTGCTGCAACGGATGCCGACATCCAGTATCCACGTGGGAGGTCCATGATCAGTGAAATCGGCCGATCGACAGCATCCCGTGCCTCGTTGAACAGCCACGGACCATCGACTCTGAGGAGGACAAGTGTGAGACCAATCAAGCCTAAGCGGAGACCAATATGGAGCAACTTCTGGCCAATAGAGAGGCTTTCATAGCCATGCAGGGTCTCGGGAGTGTGTTTTGGCGCAACGAAAAACTCATCTTCGTCATCGATCGGCAATTGCAGGTAGTCATCGTAGCCACCCATGCTGACGGCTTTTAGCTGCTCCAAGGCCTGTTTGGCGAGGAGTCGCTCCCGGATGATGAAGAGCGTTATCAAAACGGCGGCCAGGAGGCCACCGAAAATAAGGATGTCTCTGGTGGCGATGCGTGTTCCGCCTTCAACGGGGGGATTATAGGCAACGAGTTTGCCGACAAAGGTGTGGCGCTCATCGCCAACTTTAGAGTCAAACGTCGCGACGCCATCCTTGACAACGATGTCCCAGCGTGTCGCGGTGGAGCTCGAAAGTCTGTCCATGACGAGGGAAATTCCGGATGTGCCTTTAACTCCCGGTTTGATGTTTAGGAGGGCCGGAACCTTTTCCTTTGACAGTGCATAGAGGTTCATCGCCGAGAAGAGACGTGTCGCCTCAAGGCTGCCATCCATAAAGCTGATCTCAGCCGCATAGACCGCGAGGACACCGCCAGGCTTCTGCTCCGCCATCAGGGATAGAACCACTGAAAGTGGAAACGTTTGGTTACCACCCGTCGATGAAACGCCATCAAATTTAACTGCATACGCCTTTAACGGCTCTGCGGATGACCGGAGTGGTGTCAGGGTAAAAATTGCAGCCAACAGGAGCAGCAACAATCGTGGCAATTGGATGTTTTTCAATTCAGTGTAATCGTATCAATATTGGACGCGATTGCAGGGTGAATGAAGATGGATTCTTAGGCGATCGGCAATTTCCGTGCCATATTAGGACCCGGTGAGGAAAGGTATGCAAAAACACACAATTAATATTGCAAATGTGTCTAATACATGACATTATGCCGCTAAGCAAAATTTGGGGTTTGCGGCTTGGATAGCACAAATAGCACTTGGCCACTGACATCGGTGTCTTGACTCAAGCGCTCTACCGGACTCGTTTCCGGGAACAGGCAATCCTGAAAGCCGTCTACACCAACACTTACGGTTCGTATCTAGCACTTGTTCCCGCGTACCGTAACATTTTTTGCTGATGTCAAAAGCGCCGGGTTAGAGGCGCCGAAAACGAATACTTCTTAGTATTGCTTGGAACCGTCCACGGATTGTTAAGATTCATCTGAAAATCCTGGACAACCTCAAAGATTTAGGTTTGGAGGTAGCTATGCAGTCTTCATTCAGCAATGCGCGTTCACGCAACGCCTTTACACTCATCGAGCTTCTCGTCGTCATCGCGATTATCGCGATCCTCGCAGCAATTCTCTTCCCTGTGTTCGCACAGGCACGTGCTGCTGCACGTCAGGCATCCTGTCTGTCCAACGTCAAGCAGGTTGCACTCGCATCCATGATGTACGCACAGGACTACGATGAGACCCTGCCACGTATGGACAACAATGGTTCGTGTGGCTACGGTCAGACTCCATGTATGACTCCTGACTGGGCAGACATGACCCTTGCACCAGGTGCTGATGCCAACGCACAGATTGCCAACTCCCTCGTTGGTTACTTCGGTGTGATTCAACCTTACATCAAGAACTGGAAGATCGGCGAGTGCCCTGAAATCGGCGCATCCAAGTGGCAGCAAATCGTCGCTGGTGGCTACGGAGTCAACTGGGGCGGCGCTTACAGCAAGGCCAAAGAGCCTGTCTACCAAGCAATGCTTGGCCAGATGTCTGTTTCCCTCAACGTTGTTGACTGGGGTGCTGACTGGGCAACTGATACCGCACGTGGCAAGATGAGCGCAATCGCACGTCCTGCAGACACGATGATGTTCACCGGTGAGTCCGCATGGGGCTGGACCGGCGAGCAGTCCCTCGGTCTTGGCAACGGTGCTGTTTGGCCAGCGGCTGTCGATGGCAGCCCATGTGGTGGTGGTGATGGCTTTACCTGGTATCGCCATAAGGGTGAGGGCTCCAACTTCGGTGGCTTCTCCTCCAGCCCACAGAACAACCCAAACAAGCGTGGCTTTGCTAACATCGGCTTCTGCGATGGCCACGTCAAGGCAATGAAGCATGGTCAGCTTGAGAGCTGTGCATACGATGCCAGCCGTAACCAGTACTACTTCCCATACTGGGAGACCCGCTTCTAAGCATCCGCTAACAGGTATCCCGGCACCCTCCATGGTTGCCGGGATATTTTGGATGTACGGACACAAAGGACGTCAGGAGAGCAAATGCTCTGGTGGCGTCTATTCTCTTTCAGGAGACAAACAAAAATGAAGAAATTTGCTTTGATTGCAGCCGCAGCACTGACATTTGGCTGCTTGCTCACCGGATGCAGCAACGAGCCTGATCCAAACGAAACTGGCGCAGTTGTAAAGGGACTACCTCCAGGGGGCGCGCCAGAAGGCGCCAAAGCTCCATCCAACCCATTTGCAAATGCACCTGAAGGTATGGGCGGACCTGCTGGCAAGGGTGGCATGAAGGGTGGTTCGGGCGGAGCTCCAACCCCTGGAGCCGCCGGAGCTCCTAACGGACAGTAATCGGTCATCATCGGTAAGACCCCGGACACCTCACATGGATGGACCGGGGTTTTGTCGTTTTACATCCAGCGGATAATAGCCTAATGACACAGCCAATCAACCATCGCATAGCCAGTCACTTCGTTTTCGGTGGGATTTTGATGTTTGCCGGGTTCACATCCGTTAATGGCTGTAAAACTGGACAACCTGCAAAGCCCGAGCTGCTGGCGGCATCAAAGCTGGTCCTACCACTACCGAGTAATGAAGACCTGACGGCGGAAGATGAAGCAGAAGTCAATCGTGCGATGCTCGCGATTCAGGAACGGGATATCCCGACAACCCTTGGCGTCATCCGTAAGCTGACCCAAAAATCTGCATCCTCTGCTGATCTCTCCGAGCGCCTCGCTGCGACTTGCCGCGCCTTCGGAGAAGTTGACCTCGCCTGGCGCTTTGCAAAGCAAGCGGTGGCTATTGCACCCGATTCAGCATCCGCGTTGCTGGTTCTCTCCGTAACAGAATCCGACCTCGACTGGCCGGGAAATGTCGGCGAACGCATCAAGCGCATCAAACTGCTCGCCCCAAACTCTGTTGAGCCGCTCCTCGCCCTTGCAACCTTTTATCAGGCGGCTGCGCAGTATAAGGAAGCGGAAGCGGAGTACCGCGCCCTCATTGCGATGGATGCTGACAACCCTGCGGGCTGGGGGATGCTGGCAACGAATCTCCATTTACAGAAGCGGATTCCCGATGCACGTGCTGTTCTCGAGGAAGCGGCAAAACGCAGCAGCCCGAATGATCCAGCGATCTGGATTCTCGGGGCTAAGCTCGATCTTGATGAAGCCGAGGCCAATCCCGCGCAAGCAGCGGCTCTCTACAAGAAAGCGCTTGCATCGCTGGAAGCCGGTATTCAGGTCGCTCCCGTGCCCGCCGCATACATGGCTCTTGGGCGCGTCCGTGAGGCCAGCGGGGACCTGAAAGGCGCACTGGATGCCTTTGAAAAGTCCTACGCGATGCTCCCCGACCAGGTTGGCCTGCGGCCGCGCCTCGCGCGTCTTCGAATTCGCGCCGGCCAGACGGCGAAAGGCGACAAGCTCATCGCCGAAGAGCAACAAGCGGTCGAGTCAAAGGACAGGCTGACGCGTGCGGTGAATGGGTCTGGCGCAAACCTCACCGATGTCGAACGGCACCGTGTCGTGGCTCTCGAAGCGGATAAACGGAAAATGTCATCCCGTGCGCGCCTCGAGTGGGCGATCATCGCTCACCTCAAACCGGGCGATGCGCAGGCGGAAGCCCGACTGGTAGCGCTGCGAAAAGGTGTCCCGGATGTCCCATTTCCAAAGGTCTTTCCTTAGGCTGACAACAAAACGAAGCAGGGAAGTTAGCTCCCTGCTTATTTAATTTGTGCCTTCGGTGACCGTTATATAGCTGCCGGGCGTTTGCGCTTTTAGCTGTTGCGTGCGTCCACTTGGCCATCGGACCGTGATGTCCACTTGACCGACAGTGCTCCCGAGGCCGACTAACACGCGGCCATCACTTGCGGACATATACGAGCCATCCGTATGCGCGTGTCGGACAAATGTCTTGTCACCCGCTTTGACCGTGATGATCGCGCCGCTTCCATCCCGTGTCGAGGTTGTACCGATGAGCTTTAGACCCACCCAGGCCCCACTTGATGGGTGTTCATTCGCATAAATGTGCACGCCGCCAAAGCTGTCGATGGTCACGATATCCGTACGGCCATCGTTGTTGATGTCACCCACCGCGAGACCACGCCCAACAATGGGCGTTGCAAATTGGGAGCCGGCCTGTGCTGTGGCATCTTCGAAGCGCTTGCCATCGATGTTTCTAAGGAGCTGACTGGGCTGCTTGAAGACGCTCTTTGGCTTGATGTCCTGAACGTTGTCCATGACGTGGCCATTTGTCGTAATGATGTCTAAGAGGCCATCGTTGTCGATATCGATCATCCGCAAGCCGAAGGTTACGAGAGAACGCGTCGGGAAAGCGGTGTTAGATGGCACACTGACATCCGAGAACAAGTCCGGACCATCGTTGTGATAGAGGGACATCGGCTCCGTCTCGAATGTCGCCACCGCGAGGTCAAACTGGCCATCGTTGTCGAAGTCGCCCCAGTCCACACCCATCCCGCCGTGCATTTTGCCATCCATGTCGTACGCCGTCCCGGAGCGCGCACCCACGTTTGAAAGCTTTAATGGCTTTATGCTCTCAACCGCGAGGAGGTCTCCCGGGCTTTCATCGTTGGCGATGGCGATACGGACCTTACCGTTTTGGTTGATGTCCAAAGCTGCGATACCGAGGCCGCGTCCACTTGTGTTTATGCCCGCAGATTTGGTGATGTCCGTAAACCTAGCTCCGTTTGTGTTACGGTACACGGCCGCCCGGAGGGGGACATATTCACGTGGCCCGCAGGCGCCCAAAACAGTTGTGCCATTTGGGCTCCGAAAGTCGCAGCGTTCACGCGTGCCTTTTTCAGGGTTGTAGGCCACATAGTTGGCGATAATGAGGTCTGTTTTGCCATCGAGGTCGATGTCCGTAAACGCAGCGGATGTGCCCCAGGGCTGGATGGGAATACCGCTCTCCGCTGTGACATCTTCAAAACCAGTGCCAGTGTTAAGCCACAAGTACCCGGTCCGGTACCCGGTGATGTAGACATCCAGGTCGCCATCGTTGTCGATGTCGCCCACCGCGCACCCCTGAGGCGTGACCGTTGTGGTTGGAAGCACCGCCTTGGATGATTTGAAGCCCAGCTTGCCATCCCCATCGTAAAGCGCAACCGGCGCGCCGATGACGAGGAGGTCAAGGTTGCCATCGTTGTTGAAATCCGCCAGCGCACAGCCATTCCCAATCGTCTGCAGCAAGGTCAGCGGCCGGTCCTTTGGCATTTCAAATGTGTAGGACGCGACATCCGTTTGTGCAGTGACATCCCGGAGCCAGCCACTCTGGGACGTCTTTTCGGATGCGGCCTTTGGAGCGTTGCAGCCAGCAAGTAAAGTCATCGCTAGCAGTGCTGTAACGGCGGGCGGCATGTAAGCGGTACGCATCATGTCGTCTTGTTAGCCTTTCCCCGCAGGACTTCCTTGGGATGCCGCCGGTTGGGCGACCTCAAGCGCGATGACAGGAGAATTTAGCAAGTTTGTGGCGGTGTCTGTTGTAAATGCAGTGCCTTCAAAGTGCGCCCAATCTTTGTGGCTGGTTGCAACGGCTTTTGAGCGGAGAACGATTTCACGTCCGGTCTTGAGCACAATAGTGATGGCCATGTGCCCCACTTTGAACTTGTCTTCATTGTTGGCACAGCGGACAACGATGGACCACTTTCGTGGAATGGGAGCGTTTGCCGTGAGCGGAATGTTAAATGTGAAGGGCGTCCATTGATCCCCGCAAGCAGACAGGTTGCCAATATGCGATCCATTCACAAAGATGCGTTTTGCACCGTAGCCGGCATTAACGCCAAAAGCATCCAGTGACAGTTTCACAGATGTCGTTTGGGCGAGGTCGGCATCGGATACCTCGATGGGAGCCACCGGGCGAACCGCAACGTCGTATTCATTAAAGACAGGTGTCGCTTCGCGCAGCACACCTGGGAATGTCTTTGGTGACAGCTTGATCTGTGCATCATCACCGAACGGTCGCTCCGCGATGACATGGACTTCGCAGCGCGTTTCGGATTCGCTACCCTTTACTTCAACGGTAAATTCTTTACCGGTGAGCGCGGTGATGTCAAAGCCTGCCATCTCCCACATCCGGGCCGTTTTGCTTGGCATCCCATCGATTGCATAACCAGCAAACTGATTGATTGCTCCCTTGGTTTTACGCGTTGGCTCCACGGATTTTCCGTTGATTTCGATGACCGGCAATGTTGGATAGCCGATGACCATCAGCTCACGTTGCCCGGTCGCAAATGGCGCGAGGCTAATCGTTTTGATGTTGGGATTTCGGTTATCTGTGACGCGTACGAAGGGAGCCAACGTGACCATCGGGCCGCGGGCAGCCCCGGGGCGCAGCTCAATCGCGATGGTCTCATAGGCTGGAATCGTGACCGTGCACTCATCGCCACCCGTGAAGCCAAATGGTAGCTCCATTGTGTATGGATAGACGGTGCATCCACTCCACGGCTGGCCGACTTTACCCGTGAACAGCGTTGTGGAATCGAGCTTGAAGGTGATGGTCTTTGTGGTCGGTGCAGGGTTTCGAATGACCAGCGTGCCGGTCTTGCCACTTTCCGCAAAGCCGATGAAGCCGTAGGGCGCACCTTCATCCGGTCGGCCACCGATATAAACCGTGTTGATTAGGTCAGCGCGGCGGCTATCGGCCCATTTGTGGATAGCAATCAGCGCCTTCCATTCACTTGGGGTAACGGATTTTGGTGAGAGGTACCACTCACGGAGCAGGGTCCCGCGACCGTAGTGCATCAGGATGTAGTCACACCAGTCCCGGTACGTGTCTGTCGGGAGGGACATTTGTCCCGCGGCGTTACGGATGATGCCATGTGTCATGATGGCGCTGATGGGGAACCATGGCCGGTCTGCGGGATCGCCCCACATCCGCCAGAAATAGACATCCCGGTCGGTGCTCGCCTGCGCCCGCCCGCTCAGCTCGGGGGTGTTTGCGTTAAAGCCATCATCCCCTGCGAGCAGCCAAACCGTATCGGCATGATTCAGCCAGCCGGGCGCGTGCCAGGTCCAGTTGGTGGCATTGATAAAGACGCCTTTTTCCTTTGGATAGCGTGTCGCGCGGATAAAGCCATCCATTTCGGCTTCGTGGCCATGGCGGTCGGTCGGGATGGTATTTGAGAGGTGGTTGAAGTCGAATTTGTAGTAGCGGATAGCGCCGGTGTCGGTGAGGGCTTTGAGCTGGCTGGTCAGTGCGGCATTGTATTCGGGCTGCGCGAGAGAGTGATGTTCAAAGTACTGCGAGAAGTAGGGGTTTGCTTTGGCGCGTTTGTAGCCGGCGGATGTGCCCCAGGCGATGTCATTTGTGGTGTTGTCGGCGGCAATCCAGAGTCCGAGGGCTGAGCCGGATTTACGGAGGTTTTTGCCGAGCTGGCCAATCGTCTGCATCCCGTTCGGGAAGAGGCTTTTCGCGGGTTGCCAGACGGAGCGTCGATCCTGCCAGCCGTTGTCGGGAACCATCGCATCGATGCTGATTCCGCTCCCCGCGAGTGGCTTTTGGAAGGCGGCGAGTGTTTTGTTGAGGTTGTCTCCTCGGATATCTTTGCCATCCGGGTCAAACCAGTTGTTGTAGTGGGTGAGGGCGTGTGCGTTGCGTGCGGGGCGACTGTAGCGGAGGACGGTTTGTTCAGCGGAGAGACCTTTTTGGATGGCTATACCCGTGACCGTTTGGCTTTGGATGACAAAGCCTTGCCCGTTTGTGGCGGGTTGTGGGATTGGAAAGTGGATGGCGCGTACGAGGCCGGGTGTTGGCTTTGTTTCCTGATCGGCGCCGGCGTAGTCGATATAGCTATGGTTCCCGACGCGTTCAAAGCGATGGGCGTATGGGGCGGGCTGGTTGCCATCCGTGTGGCGCGTGAGCATCGTGGGGTTCTCGGGCAGCAGCACAATACTATTGCCGATGACGATGGGTTCGCCGCGTCCGCCGCGGGTGACTTGTTTGGTTGTTGTAAAGCGTTCGGCTTCGATGTGGAGGGGTATGGTGGATGTTTGGAGTGAAAAGTGGATGGATTTTTGGATGCCGGCGGCGGTTTTAGTGAAGGCTATGGTGACGGTTGAAGGGGCATCGGTGCTTAAACGGAGGTTTTTGCGCTTTGTGTACTGGATGGTTGTGGTCGAAGGGGATGGGGTATCGACAACATCCGTGGTGTAGTCGCGCGCCGTGATGACCTGTCCATTTGCGAGCTTGATAGCAAACTCATCGGACTGTACGGTAAATGTAGTCTTTGTGCGTGTATTGACCAGCTTGATGGTTGTCAGGGTGCCATTTTGCTCCATCAGGCTACGTGTGAGGCCATTGGAGCTAATGTTGATGATGGCTGGCAGCAAGCGTTTGTGCATGTGGTCAGTTTATGGCAATTCTCATATTTTGGGATGTCGATGAGCGCAATCTAGAACGCGTTTCGTTGGGGCGGACCGCTGCGTCCGCCCGCGCCTGACGGTGTGAAATTGCTATTCGCTGTTGCTAATGCTGCGCTTGCCGGGTGGATGCATCGCGTGTGTGCCGATCTCGCCGGATGTTATGAAACTTCTGTTTTGTCTATGGTTCGGGTTGGCTGGTTTGTCGCGTGATGCGGTCATGTGGGGCGACCATCCCCGATGGTCACGACGGGGCTGTTTGGTATCGATTTCTTGATTTTGACCATCGTCGACGGTGCCCGCCCTGGCAGCCGCCGAATGTGCACTGGCTTACAAAATCTGTCGGCTGAAATGACCGGCTCCCGGCACACCCACTCCACATTCCACCCGGCGTCGCGGTGGAACGCATATTCGTGTCGGTTGTGCTGGATGAAATGCTTAATCCGGTTTCGGCTCCACTGATGCCTCTCATTGAAACAAATCCTCTGCGTAGGGGCGGACCGCTGTGTCCGCCCGCGTGTATCGGTTTAGGATTGCCTTTTGTTTTTGCCAATTGTTGATGCTAATGCTGCGCTTGCCGGG
>CAIWTR010000587.1 GCA_903915615.1 uncultured Armatimonadota bacterium | reverse complement strand
GTGGGTTTGACGGTGATGTCGATCGCCGATAGCGCGAAGCGCCCACAGTGGAATGCTGCAAACACAAAGACCGCGAAGTATGTCGAGGCTGCGAAAAAGCTCGGCGGACAATAAGGTTGCGAACCTCCGCCACGCGGTTTTGCGTGGCGGGGGAGTAACATAAAACCCATGCAAGGCTTTTCTCCCGGTGATGCGTTTATGGTGGACTGGGGGCATTATCGGTTCTCGATTTGCCGCAAGACCTATGCGTGGATGCTCACGACACGGGATGCGGCGGGTGAAGCTGTTACGTGGACGCAAAACGACACGCTGATTCGGTTAACGACTTCCAATCCGCAGACTGGGATGCAGTCCGTAATTCCGCTGTCAGCGTGTAAACTGGTCAGCATTTCCGAGAAAATGAGCGCTGCGGGCAAGCGTCTTCTGGTCAGCCTCGATACTCCTGACAAGCTCCCGGTGGATGTCTATATCACCTGTGGCAAGGATGAAATCAGGATCACAGTTGAGTGCACGCGGAGCCGCCCGGATGCGGTTCTTGAGCAGGTGGATGTCCTCGGTGGGCTGGGTGTCGAAGGGGATGGCGAGGCTGTCCTGCCTTTTGATGATGGCCTGGTTGTCCCGGCAGCTGGCCCCGATGGCGATACATCCCTTATCGCTTGGGATGACAACCACAGCACTCACTCGCAGCTTTTCGGGCCTTGGTTTGGCTTACTTCAAGGTGGTCAGGGTCTCCTGGTGACTGCGCTGTCGGCCTATGCAAATGTTAATGTCTCTCGTGATGCAGACCGCCTGACGGTTCATCCAAGCTTTTCCCGTGACCCGGATGCCCGTCACTGTGACATCCGGATTCAGTTTCCAGAGGTTTCGACTGCTGTCGGAATCGCCCGTAAGTACCGCGAGCTGCAAGTCACGCTTGGCGGACATCGCACACTTTCGCAAAAGCGGCGTGATCGCCCAGATGGCGTTTCTGCAGCACTTAGCGGCGACTATGCCATCGAAACTGCGTATCAGCTCACGGGGGATGCCAGTCGCTGGGAACAGCTGGAGCAGCTTGGGGACACGATTGCCGAGAACTCCACGGCCATTCCTGGGAAGCCACATGTTGTCGCTGCGACCACAGAGTGGGTTGCCCTTGGCGCGGATGTTTGGCTGCGCCCTGCACAACAACAACTTCCTGCATTCCTTGCTGTCGGCAAGCGGATTCCACTCTGGTCTGTTATCTGGCGAGATGTCTGTGTAGGTGTCGTTCGCGAGCCAGGGCGCGCTGCAGAGCTCCGGGTGCCGAGTGCGGCAAGTCCGGGGATGGTCGAAGGGGAGAGCCTGGAGAACTGCTACCGGGGATTCGCGACGGACATTTCTAGTGACAATAGTGTGAGGCTGAGCACCGATGGCAAATGACATCCGTTCGCTCTGTGTCTACTGCGGGTCATCCGATGGCTACGTGGCATCCCACATCACAGCCGCGCAGGACCTCGGAATTTACCTTGCAAACAACCACATCAACCTTGTGTATGGCGGAACCGCCATCGGACTGATGGGCGCCATCGCGAATGCAGTGCTAACAAATGGTGGGACGGTGACCGGTGTGACAACCGAACATTTCCACGCGGCTGGCATCACGCATGATGGGGTGACACAGTCTGTCATCACGCCGGATATGCATTCGCGAAAAGCTGAAATGATGCGCCACTCCGATGCGTTTGTGGCCCTTCCGGGCGGCATTGGGACACTTGAGGAAGTCGCCGAAGCCCTCACTTGGGCACACATCGGACATCACGGGAAACCTGTGGGCTTCCTCAATGTAAATGGCTTTTACAATCCCCTCATCCAAATGCTGGATCAAATGGTTGCAAGTGGGTTCTATCGCCGAGAGCAGCGGGATGCCCTTGTTGTTGCTGCAACGCCTGAGGAACTCATCGAGAAGCTGCGGGTTGCCGCCTGGCCGGATGTTGCAAAGTGGGTGAGGTAGTCATCGGCACCACGTCACAAATCGATGATAATCTGCCGGAGTGTGGCCGGGTGCACTGATGCTCACGGTCTTAGTGGAGGCAGTGACTTCTAGATGCAGCAAACAAATCGTGCCCAGCGCACATTGCTAGACATGGGCAGGTACCAGTGGTTGGTCTTGTTCGCGGCGTGGCTTGGCTGGGGCTTTGACATCTTTGATGGCCTTCTCTTTTCCTTTGTAGCGCCAAACTGCGTCCCGACGCTGCTTCATATTCCGCTTGGAACTCCGGAAGCCAAGGCTGCCAC
>CAIWTR010000586.1 GCA_903915615.1 uncultured Armatimonadota bacterium | reverse complement strand
TGCGTAGCGACATCGCCAAAATGATTGCCGACATGAAGCCCGCCTTTGTGCGCTTTCCGGGTGGCTGTGTTGTCGAAGGCGGCTCGCCGGAGATGACGTATCGCTGGAAGGATGGCATCGGTCCCGTTGAGGAGCGCTACGAGCGCTGGAATGCCTGGAACTATCGACGTACGCATGGCATGGGGGCACTTGAGTACCTCCAGTTCTGCGAGGACCTCAAGGCACAGCCGATGTGGGTTGGGTTTGCAGGCCAAACGTGCATCTACCGCAATCCACAGCATGTTCCGCTTTCGAGCATGAGCTGGGTCATCGATGACAATATCGACTTCCTGCAATATGCGATTGGGGATCCGACATCCGAGTGGGGTAGCAAGCGTGCTGCGGATGGTCACACCGCTCCATTTGCAAATCCACTGGTTGAGATTGGCAATGAAAATGTCGGTCCTGAGTATGAGACCCGCTACAAAATGGTCTACGCACAGGTCCATAAGCTGTTCCCAAGCCTCACGACGATTGCGGACTACAACATCCCGAATGCTGAGTTTGACCTCATCGATGAGCACTATTACAACTCGCCGAGCTGGTTCTTTGGTAATTTCAACTTCTACGACAATTATGACCGCAAGCAAAAGCCGGTTTATGTTGGCGAGGTAGCGGTCACGACGCCCGAGGGTGGTCCTGACAAGGGGAATATAGTCGCGGCGCTGAGCGAAGGCGTGTTCCTGATGGGCTGTGAGAACAACGCCGATGTGGTCAAAATGGTCTCGTATGCGCCGCTGCTTGCGCATGTAAACGGCAAGTCGGGCTGGCACGGGATGATTCTCTTTGACAGTCTCCGCACGGCGGGTACGGTTTCGTACCATCTATGGAAGCTGTTCCATACCAACCGTCCTGATGTCACAATCCCGACGGCAGTCAAGAGCGCAACCGGTGGCCGCAAGACATTTGATGGCAAGATTGGCGTTGGGACGTGGCTGACGAGCAGTGAATACAAAGACATCTCGGTCACAGCGGGTGGCAAGACTGTTTATGACTCCAATACCAATGGCTTCCCCGGCGCGAAAACCGAAGGTGGCATTTGGCAAACGTTTGGCAATGTCGCGAAGCAGGTTGGCAAAGAGACAGGAACGTACACATTTGGGGATGCGAGCTGGTCTGAGTACACGCTCAAGCTCAAAGCCCGCAAGATCTCGGGTGATGAAGGCTTTCTCATTGTCTTTGGAGATAAAACCGGTCAGCGTTATTGGTGGAATATGGGCGGCTGGGGTAACCGTGAGCATGGCATCGAGCGCAACCGAGCGCCAGTCGGCCAACGCGTGGGTGGAAGTATCGAAACGGGACGCTGGTATGACATCGAAGTCAATGTCAGCGGTGGCATGATTGTCTGCAAGCTGGATGGCAAGGTTGTTCACACGGTTCCTGTACCGGACACATCCGATGTCTACGCGAGCAGCGGCTACGATACATCGAAGAAAGAAGTCGTTGTAAAGCTGGTCAACTCCACGAGTGCGACGAAGGTATTTGGTGTCTCGATGTCCGGGTTATCGGGCATCAGCAATAAGGCAACGCTGACGATTATCCGCGCGGATGACCCGCAGGCGAACAACTCGCTGCTTGAGCCAAACAAGGTCGTGCCAGCTGTTTCCACGATTGCGTGGCCACCGGCAAACGGCAAGGTCACGCTTGGAAGCAATGCCCTTGCGATCATCAGGTTCAAGGCAAAGCAGGCCAAGTGAGTCTTGCCAGAGCATGGGTTACGCCTCCCGGTATTCAAGTCACGGGTGGCCCATGGCTGGAAGCGCAAGAGATAACAGCGAAGCGCATCGGGGCCTATCGCCCGGATGACCTCTTGCATAGCTTTCGTCAAACAGCGGGGCTCGCCCCCGCCGGAACGCCTCAAAAAGGCTGGGAAGCTCCCATATCGGAGCTCCGCGGACACTTCACCGGCCACTACCTAAGCGCCGCGGCACGCGCCATCCGCTGCGGGTTCGTCGAGCTCACCCCGAACATTGAGCGCGTTGTGACCGGCCTGCGGGACTGCCAAAACGCAATCGGGTCCGGCTATGTTTCTGCATTTCCTGAGACGTTTATCGACCGCGTCATCGCCCGCGAAAAGGTCTGGGCGCCTTGGTATACCCTGCACAAAATCGGGCAGGGCCTTCTTGATGCGCATGTTATTTCGGAAACGCCCCTCGCTGGGGATGTCTGCCGGAAGTTTATTGGCTGGGTTCAGCAGCGCATGGATGCCCTCTCCGACACAGAGCTGCAGGGGATGCTTGCGACTGAGCACGGCGGGATGTCGGATTTTCTGGCACAGGCCGCGATTGTTTTTGATGATGCATCCATGCTGGCGCTTGCGAAGCGCTTTCTCCACCGCGACGTTATCAGTGCCATTCAAGAGGACAATTGGAAATGGTTTGAAGGCCGGCATGCGAATACGCAGATTCCGATTGTCATCGGGATGGCACGTATCGGGATTCTCGAAGCTGATGACAAACTGATATGTGCCGCTGCTGCGTTTGTCAATCAGGTCCTGACTGGCTGGACGTATCCAAATGGCGGCAACAGCGACCTCGAGCATTTTGGCTTGTTCGGTAGACAGCACGACCACTTGTCCGCGGAGACCAGCGAGACGTGTAACACGCACAATATGGCAAAGCTGGTTACGCTTTTGTCGACGGTTCAGCTGCATTCTCACTGGGATGCCTGGCTAAACCACGCGTGTAAAAACCACTTGCTGGCCGCACGGGAGCCGGGCGGCCCCGGCCTGATGTATTACTTCCCCCTGATTGCCGGCGCTACGAAG
>CAIWTR010000585.1 GCA_903915615.1 uncultured Armatimonadota bacterium | reverse complement strand
GCATCCTCAGGAATGTCAACAATCTTCCCATTGTCAGCCACGCCAACGCGTCGCGAACCATAGCATTTTGAGAGCTTCTCATCCGAGTGACCATTGTCATCGCACTGTAAGGGCATCCCGTACACGCCAGCCGCATCCGGGTTTGCCTTCGCAAGCGTCCACAGCTTTGTCAATGCACCGGGAAACAACCAGTCATCGTCATCATGGACCACAACATAGCCAGACGCCGGGTGGGTGGCCCGTATCCCCGTCATCCGCGCGACGGCGACTTGGGAGCGCTGAAGTGGAATCACCCGCATCCGATGCTCACCCGCAGCCAGCTCTGTTAGCATTTGCAGTGTGTTGTCCGTACAGCCATTGTCGACAACAATCAGTTCCCAGTCTTGAAAGTCCTGTGCACGAATCGCATCGATTGCCTGGCGGGTCTCGGCGAGGCGGTTGTAGCACGAAATCACGATGCTAATCTTGGGAGGCATAGACGGCTGCATTGCACAATCCATGCCACGTAACGTAGCCATGAGAAGTCACGGTAATTCCCATTCAAGGTTGCACATGCACCCATTTTTCGTATTTTTACTGAATGAGGCCAAAACCCGGTAATTCAGACAGTTAACCTATATTCAGGAGTGCCTGTTTTATCGTAGTATTCCAGTTGATCGTGGTGTCAATTTGATGACGGAGACAGGTGCGCAATGAAGGCAGTAATTCTAGCTGGTGGTCTTGGGACACGGCTAAGTGAAGAAACCAGTGTCAAGCCAAAACCGATGGTTGAGGTAGGAGGTCGCCCGATTTTGTGGCACATCCTCAAAATGTATTCTGCGCACGGCATTAACGACTTCATCATCTGCTGCGGCTACAAAGGCTACATCATCAAGGAATACTTCGCGAACTACTTTCTCCACAACTCCGACATCACCTTTGACCTCCGCTTCAACCAAATGATTATTCATACGGCAAGCGCTGAGCCGTGGAGAATCACGCTCGTCGATACCGGAGAGTCATCGATGACCGGTGGGCGCCTCCGCCGCGTCCGTGACTATGTTGGGACGGACACGTTCTGCTTCACCTACGGAGATGGTGTTGGGAATGTCAACATCACCGAGCTCGTTGCTTTCCACAAAGCGCAGGGCACAGCCGCAACTCTGACTGCCGTGCAGCCTGCCGGACGCTTTGGAGCCCTTGGCCTCGCTGGTGGTCAGAACTTGATCACAAGCTTCCAGGAAAAACCCGATGGCGATGGCTCCTATGTGAACGGCGGCTTCTTCGTCCTCGAGCCAAGCGTCATCGATCTCATCGAGGAAGACTCCACCGTCTGGGAACAAGGGCCACTACGCGAGCTCGCAGCATCCGGGCGCCTCTCCGCATACCGCCACGATGGCTTCTGGCAACCCATGGACACCCTCGCCGACAAACAGAAACTGGAACAGCTCTGGGCCAGCGGCAATGCGCCGTGGAAGGTCTGGTAAGTCTCTGTGACCTTTGTCGAAACATCATTGCCTGGCGCGATGATTGTCGAAATGGAAAAGCGCTCCGATGACCGGGGCTTCTTCGCACGCGCATTCTGCGCGCGTGAAATGGCTGCTATCGGTCTGAACCCGGATGCCGTGCAAATCAACGTCTCCTACAACAAAGACAAAGGCACCCTCCGCGGGATGCATTATCAGGTCGCACCCGCGACCGAAACCAAGCTGGTTCGCTGCACGCGTGGCGCCATCCTCGATGTCATCATCGACATGCGCCCTGACTCACCGACGTACTGCCAGCACATCAAAGTAGAGCTCACCGCCGACAACCACCGGGCTCTCTATGTGCCCGGGATGTTTGCGCATGGCTACATCACCCTCACCGATGACGCCGAAATCTGCTACGTGGTCAGCGAATACTACACACCCGGCTGCGAGCGCGGGGCGCGGTGGGATGACCCGGCATTTGGTATCGAG
>CAIWTR010000584.1 GCA_903915615.1 uncultured Armatimonadota bacterium | reverse complement strand
GCGCAAACGGGGGCGCCTGTGTAGGCACGGGTGAACTGGATGCCATCGCGTGCCATCGCATCCAGGTTGGGTGTCCGGATATCCCGCTGTCCTGTGTAGCCGGTATCTGCATAGCCAAGGTCATCCGCGAGGATAAAAACGATGTTCGGTTTGTCAAAAGGTGCGCGCATTTTGTCAGAGATTCTACCCTTGGGGCCGAGCGGTTGACCCGGATGCCCGCAGTGCTGTTTCTCTCTGGAAGGTGTGTAATTCAGACAGATAGACTGATGGAACATCTATGAAAACCATTGCTGCTTCCTCTACGGTGTTGTCACCTGAAACGATGTCCACCCGGCGTCAGTTTCTTCAATCCACGCTTTCGGTTACGCTGGCGGCGACGCTTGCGGGCTGCGGGGGTGGAAAAGCACCGACATCGCGGTTGACCCTGGAAACCTATGTCACACGCCTGCGGTCCATCCCCTCCGGGACATTTCTGATGGGCGGCGACTCCCTCTCGTATCTTGCGACGCCTGTCCACGCGGTGACGCTGAGTGCTTTTCGGATGGGCGAGACGCCGGTGACGGTCGGGATGTGGCGGGATTACTGTGATGCAAGCGGTAAGCAAATGCCGGATACCCCAACCTGGGGCTGGGTGGATGACCATCCGGTTGTCGGTCCGAGCTGGGCTGAAATCGCTGGAGATGATGGCACGGGTGGCTTTTGTCCCTGGGCATCGGCACGTACGGGGATTGCTTTACACCTTCCAACCGAAGCCCAGTGGGAGTTCGCCGCACGCGGTGCGGGTCAGGGCAAGCTGTATCCGTGGGGAGACAGCTTTGATGTCGAAGCGCTGTGGTGTTCCCGCGTGGAAGGCTGGGATGCTGGCGGTACGGCATTGGTTACAAGGACGGAGCGCAATTTTGTGACGGCGCAGGGTGTCAAGGATTTGGTGGGCAATACGTGGGAATGGTGCTCTGACTGGGCTGACTTCTTTACCGAGGGGCCAATCAGCGACCCCGTGGGACCAACGACGGGGCAGTATAAACAGGTGCGCGGGGGCTGCTTTGCAGACAATTTTGAGCGCTGGTTTCAGGTCCATACACGCCACGTGATGCCGCCGACGTACAACAGCGGAACGATCGGATTCCGGTTGGTCGCGCCCGCGGCTTAGGAGTTTTTCGGTTACTCAGAGATGTTGAGAAGGTACGAAGCTGTCTGCTCGGCAAGGGCGTTACGCTGTAGTTTGCTCAGGTGGCGAAAACCGCGAATCAGCCCCCGGCACGTTTCGGCTTGACAGGCGCAGGTGAATGGCTCTGCCATCTCTAGCTCAGTGGTTTCATAATCAAAGGTGATTGATTCTTCTGGTTGGATTTGGCGGATGGCGATGTAGGCAAGCCCGCGGATCACAACATTTGGGTTACAGGAGTGGTTTGTGTACATCCAAGGGGTTTGACAGGTATCCGGGCTGCCTTGATGTGCATCGAATGGGTGCAAGTGCTCATCTAAAGAGATCTGGATGGAGTAGCGGTCTTTGGTGGATTTGGGGATGCCTGTGAGGTCCAGCACGTGTTCGCCGGGCGCGAAGCCACGGGTGGCGATGAGGCTGAAGCCATGGGGTGTTTGGTTGATTTGTACAGACATGCCCGATCGTATGCGTGCTGTTAGGATGGTGTCATTCACGTTGTCCTCATCATTACCGTTAAGAAGAGAGAACATTGCAAATGAAGGT
>CAIWTR010000583.1 GCA_903915615.1 uncultured Armatimonadota bacterium | reverse complement strand
TACCCGGCACAAGAAAGCGCATCATCGTCTGTGACACCGTTTGGAGAGCTTTGCGACAAGTGCCTCCGTTACAATTTGTTGATTTCCATTACGCTGGACAGCGTGTGCTGCCTGCATCGACAACGCAACACAGTCCATCAAGGCATCGACAGAATCAGTTGAAGAACTAAGCTGCTTACCGAATGCATCTGCGACAGCTTGAATCCCTTTCGTAACTGTTTGGCGGGTACTCGCATCGGGAGATGACTTCGGAACAATGCCTCTCAATGACTCGGCATAGGTGTAAATGTGATTTCGACTACCTTGCAAAAAGTCAGAAACCCATGCGGCTGCGCGATCTCGAATTAAGGACACCTCAGTGTCATCCTTCGCACGTATAGCCCGGCCAGGACATCCAGCGGAACTCTTTGCCATTTCTTCAGCAAGTGATGGCTCCACGTTGTGGTCTGTTTGTAACATCGTGGCTATAAGTTGTGTCGGCAACGGTGGTACAGGAACAGAAAAACACCGACTCGCAATAGTTGGTAGAACGGCCGATTGGCTGGTGGTGCAGAGGAAAAACTGGACGTAGGACGGTGGTTCTTCAAGAACTTTGAGTATGGAGTTTGCTGACTCGTCATTAAATGTGTGGGCAGCAGTGATAATCACGACCCGCCAGTTACCGAGAACGGGACGGTACGAAAGTGAATCCAGTGCACCTGGAGCATGACCACTTCTAGTCCAGAGCTGCCAGATCTTTGTTAGATCGCCATCAGGCTCAATGATTGCAACTTCAGGATGTTCATTTGACTGGATACGAAGACAGGAAATGCACCGGCCACAGGCAACGCCATCAGTCCGATCCTTACACAGCAGATACATGGAAAGGTGCAGGGCGAGCGTCGTTTTGCCGACCCCAGATGGTCCTGTAATGAGTACCGATTGCGGAAGTTCTTGTCGGTCGATGAACCGGTTGAGCATCGAGACTGTTTTATTGTTACCGTAAAATGTCATTCAAACCGAACTCCAACCCTGCTCAAAAGGTCTCAAAGCGTTCAATTGGCATCACGAATGCGACCGCACCACCCACTTCAACTTCAACGGGTGAAGGGAGGATTGTCCCTGCCGGACCAGCATCCGGTGGCAATACACTCACATATTGCTTACGTTTCCGTGTGCAATCTCTAAGGAGTCCAAAAACACGGTTCACATCTGGGTCGGCACATCCGATAAGGAGTGTTACATTTCCTTCTTTAAGGAATCCACCGGATGACCCGAGGCGCGTGAATTGGAAGCCTTCTCGAAGAAGGGCATCCGCGATCTTTGTTCGGTCTCTATCGTGAACGACTGCGATTACGAGTTTCATAATCACCTCTTCCAGCTGCCTGCGGCCGGCGCGCACCTGTTCCAGTGTTATCGCGGGCAACATCTCCACCACGCGCACTTGTGTTGTTTCCACTCAGCTTAGTTGCCGTGTCTTGTAGGATTGAACCGACTTCAGTACGATCGAGGAAACGCCATTCCCCGGAGCGCAGATCTCCAAGTAAAATTGGACCAACTTTAACACGAACAAGGCGTTCCACTGGATGGCCAACCGTGTCCATCATTCGGCGAATCTGGCGATTACGTCCTTCATGAAGAACCATTTCTATCACAGTTGGGCGGCGGCGAATAACGGTAACTTCTGCAGGAGCCGTGGGACGAGTATCGTCATCAAGCGTTAGGCCGTTAGCAAGTCTGCGGAGCGTCGTTGCTTCCGGACCGCCAAAGACTGTCACGTGGTACGTTTTTCCAAGGCTTTGGCTCGGATGCGTAACCTTGTGGACGAAGTCACCATCGTTCGAAAGAAGTATGAGACCTTCGCTTTCCATGTCCAAGCGGCCACATGGGACCAGTCGGGCATTGGGGATATCGACAAGGTCTATGACCGTGGTTTCTGCATAACGATCGTAAACGGTTGAGATAACACCGGCTGGCTTGTTAAGCGCTATGTAGTACAGCTTTGGCTTGCGCGAGATCTGCTTGTTATCAACGAGGATAACATCGTCATCCGAGACGGTAGACCCAAGTTGGGTAACAAGCTTACCGTTCACCTTCACACGGCCAGATGTAATTAGGACTTCAGCATTCCGCCGCGAACTAACGCCTGCTGCTGCCAATGCTTTTTGGAGACGTTCTCCGCGAGATTCTTCTTCCACGTTGCCATGCTACCAGCACGAGGCAGATACTGCCCCCGAACCAGCCCATCGGGCCAAAAACGTTGCTGGTCGCTCTCGTTTCGGAATCACTGATGAGGTCACACTGGCCGATGACGATTCCACCCTCAACAACTTGAAGGTTTGCGATCACATCACCTTTTTTGAGTTCAGTCAGTCCATCCAGCACGGTAATACGTTGCTCAACGGACTTCTGGGATGCAAATTTGTCAACGGATCGCTGAATTTTCTCTGATGTGTGCGTTGAGACTTTACGGCCATCTGGCAATGTGACCATTACTTGCGTACCGCTTTGTACACAAACCTGTCGTTCAAAGCGCCTGAACGCCCATGACAAAATGGGGATGGTTTCCTTGCAAGCAGACTCTGGCGCTCCCATTACCACCGATATCAACCGCCGCCCATCCCGTGTGGCTGATGCAACAAAACAGTTACCCGCAGGTCTTGTATAGCCAGTCTTAATACCATCAGCACCCATAAAACGATCGTAGTACAGCGACTTTGCGCGAGATGTAACCTTTATCGCCGGTCTCGTTGATGAATGAATAATCGCACTTGGCTTTTCCACCATCTTGGCAAATCGGGGATTTTTGAGGGCATCTATCGCGATGCGACCAAGATCAATGGCGGTTGTGTAGTGATCGGGATGATGCAGGCCATGTGGATTGACAAAATGTGATTGTGTCGCACCAGCCTTGGCCGCACGTTCATTCATCCTGGTTGCAAATTTGGATGTCGATCCATCAACGTGTTCTGCAATCACCACGCCGGCATCATTTGCACTTTTCAGGAGAAATCCACGCAACAAGTCTTCTGCAACAAATGACTCGTTGAACTTGATATTCAGGCTGCTCTCACCTACCGACGCAATCTTTTTGTTCGTACAGCGGACGATTGCTTCGGCAGGCGTAGCTTCAGCAAATAGAAGTCCGGTCAGTATTTTCGTCGTGCTGGCTGGATAGCATCGCTTGCTTCCGTTCATTTGCCAAAGGAGCTGACCGGTGGCTGCATCAAAGACTGCAACACTCTTGCTGACTGTCCGAGGATACTGTTTGAGATCCTGCGGGTTGTAACTTGCAACCATCGGCCGGCGACGACTTTGGCGCTGCTTTGCCACCGCCTCTGGTGACATCGCGGTCATGAGGATGGTGGCTGCTAAGAACGTTAGGAACGGTGATCTCATAAATCTAATCCACCTGCTCTGACAACTGCAGTTTCCGTTGCTGCAGCAGCCTCGGCATCGGGGTCATCTGGTAGTTGGGGAAGGGCATCAATCGATGCTAACCCAAAGTAGTGGAGAAAGGTGTCAGTCGTACCGTACAAGATCGGTCGCCCGGGTGTCTGCCGTCGCCCAACATCGGCTACAAGCTCTCGCTCAACCAGGGTCTTTAGGACGCCATCTGAGGATACACCGCGAATCGCTTCAATATCGGCGCTTGTACAGGGTTGTCGATAGGCGATGATTGTGACGACTTCGAGTGCTGCCTTCGACAGCCGGTTTGCATTTGGTGCGAGCAGCTTTCCAACAATGTGGGCATATTCAGGTTTCGTTGTCAGCTGCCAGCCATTCGCTACTTCAATACACTGCACACCGCCATCCGATGACGCGTAGCGTTGCTGAAGCTCACGTAATGCAGACATGACTGCACCTTCATCCCACTCGGTCGCTTTCACAAGATCCTTTACTGTGAGAGGATCTCCAGAGACAAAGAGGAGGGATTCGACCATGCCAAGGAGACTACGCATCTGTTCCCTCATCTGTTTCGATTGTCCAATCAATCCTTAGTGGCTCCGGAATGAAAAACGCGCGTATATCCCCGCAAAAATCATCTTGTGCAACAGCAATCGATCCAGAGCGTAGCAGCTCGAGGAGGCTAAGAAACACCATGATGACTCCAAGGAGTCCGTTTCCAGCCTCTGTAATCATTTCGAGTAAGTCGACGCCCTTTTCGCCCGCTTCGGTGATGCGCGTAAGAAGAATGCGCATCGTAAGCCTTACTGTAAGGCGATGTCTACGGACGCTGGTCACTTGGCGTTCACCAGCTCCCATGGCATCGAGAATACGTTGCATCGCAGCCATCAGTTGATCAGCACTGAGCTCACCAAACTGTGGGGGGATACGGAACTCTGGAGCAAGGGGAGACTGCGCTCTCGCAAAGACATTGCGACGCTCACCTTCGACAGTCTGCATCCATTCAGACATTTCCTGATACTTGGAATACTCGAGGAGGCGCTGAACCAACTCCATACGCGGGTCAGGTCCGTTACCATCATCGTCGGATGGCGGATCAGATGGAACCTTCGGCAGCAACATCCTGGACTTGATTTCAATCAACGTTGCCGCCATCACCAGAAACTCAC
>CAIWTR010000582.1 GCA_903915615.1 uncultured Armatimonadota bacterium | reverse complement strand
TCGGCTCCCCAAGTCCGAGAGCCACAGAAATCGCATCCATGAGCGGCTCCGCCTGCATCCGCTTGAAAGCATAGTGTGAGTAGTACTTGCTGTCTCCTGCGTTTTGCTTTGTCGGGATGGCGGTGCGTTGGTATGCATCGGTGAGCACAATGTCCCGAATCAGCTGGCGGACATCATAGCCGCCGCGGACAAAGTCCAGTGCGAGGCGGTCGAGCAGCTCGGGGTTGCTTGGCGGGTTTGTGACCCGGATGTCATCGACGGGTTCGATCAGCCCGATGCCCATGAGCTGTTTCCAGACACGGTTAACAATGTTTTTCGCAAAGAACGGATTGCTTGGTGCGGTCACCCAGTCGGCAAGCGCATCCCGGCGGTCGCCCTTGAAGTCTGCCGGCAGCGGCGCGCCATCAAGAGGCGTCGGTTGCATCACCTTGCCGGTACGTGGGTGGACTGCCTCACCGCCATTTCCGTTGTAGACAAATGTCTCTTCCGGATTTGGGCCATCCTTGGTTTTCGTCCGCACAAAGAACGCGGCCATTTGGTAGTACTCGTACTGCTTGAAGCGCTCGTACGGGTGGTTGTGGCACTTGGCGCAGCCGATACGCGTTCCGAGGAAGACTTGGCTCGTAGTTTCGAGCAGCGCTTCGGGTGAGCGTTCCGCCCTGAAGAACCCTGCCGCGCCATTATCGTAGTTGCTGCCCTTTGCCGTGATTAGCTCACGCGCAAAGGTGCTCATGGGTTTGTTCAGCGCCACGGATGAGCGCAGCCACTGGTTCATCGATGCCAGCCCACGTTCGCCGAGGGCTTTCGTGGATGCCCGTGTGTAGTCGCCCCAGAACAGCGTCCAGGTGTCAACGTATTCAGGGCTTGCGAGGAGCTTGTCGACGATGCGTTCGCGTTTGTCCAGCTCGCGGTCGGCGAGGAAGTCACGAATATCTTTGGGGGATGGCAGTGTTCCGCAAATATCCAACGTTACGCGGCGAAGGAACTCTGTATCGCTGGCCTTTTGGCTTGGCGTCAGGCCAAGCTGGGCAAGTTTTTTGTCGACGAGGACATCCATGGCCACCGATGCCGGAGTACGCGTTTCTGCATCGGGTGCCGGGCTTGGCTTCAGCGGTGCACCAAATGGACTGTTGATGGTGGCGGTTGTCACGACATCCCGGTAGCGGATCAGGACCGCTGCGGAGCCTTTTCCCGTGACCTTGATGATGCCATCCGGGCTGACGCTTGCGACGGCCGCATCGGAGCCGCTGATAAGCGCTTCGGCGGTGACATCGCGTGTCGTGGAGTCCGAGAGCGTCGCGACGACCCTGATGGCCTGTGTATCGCCCACGGACAGCGTCCGCATTTTCGGGTAGACATCCAGCTTGGTTACGGTCGGGTCATCCTGTTTTGGTCCCGGCATCCCGAGGCGTATCCACTCGCTAAGGAGGAGGTGATGCTGGGTTCCACCAGTGAGTGCGGGGCCACCTTTGTGGGGGACGGCCATCGTCGGCTTGCGTAGTAGCAGGGAGTTCATCGGCTGTGCAGGAGATACGCGGCGGCTTGCACTACCTTTGGTGATGCTGGCAAAGTCCAGGTCCGGGTCAAACGCCTGGAGGCTTAATCGGAAGCCGCCTTTACCTTGCGTGGCTCCATGGCATCCGCCGCCGTTACAGTTGGAGCGGGTGAGGATAGGCTCGACATCGGCGATAAAGCGTGGCGTGGCTTTTGTGGTGACATTGCGGACATCCACAGGGACCACAAGCTTTCGGCCTGATGCATCAATGGTGATGGTTGTACGGCCATCGTGGATTGGGAAGATGGTGCCATATTTGATGGTTGCGTTTTTGGGAG
>CAIWTR010000581.1 GCA_903915615.1 uncultured Armatimonadota bacterium | reverse complement strand
TGACTACATCAAGAACATGATTACTGGTGCAGCACAGATGGACGGTGCTATCCTCGTCTGCTCCGCTGCTGATGGCCCAATGCCTCAGACCCGTGAGCACATCCTGCTTGCACGCCAGGTTGGTGTTCCTTCCATTGTTGTTTTCCTTAACAAGGCAGACATGGTTGATGACCCTGAACTTCTTGAGCTGGTTGAGCTCGAAGTTCGCGAACTTCTTTCCAAGTACGACTTCCCAGGCGATGACACTCCAATCATCGTTGGTTCTGCCACGGAAGCTCTTGCTGGTGGACAGGGCGAGTACGGCGAGCCTGCCATCCACAAGCTTATGGCAACGGTGGACTCCTATATCCCAACGCCTGAGCGTCCAAAGGATCTTCCATTCCTGATGCCTGTTGAAGACGTCTTCACGATCACTGGTCGTGGAACCGTTGCAACCGGTCGTGTTGAGCGTGGACAGCTTAAGGCTGGTGAGCAGATTGAGATCATTGGTCTCAAGGACACTGCAACCACGACAGCGACCTCCATGGAAATGTTCCGCAAGACTCTCGACTATGTCGAGGCTGGCGACAACGCTGGAATCCTCCTCCGTGGTGTGGACCGCAAGTCAATCGAGCGTGGTCAGGTTCTTGCTAAGCCAGGATCCATCAAGCCACACACAAAGTTTGAGGCCGAGGTTTATATCCTGTCGAAGGAAGAAGGCGGACGCCATACACCATTCTTCAGTGGTTACCGTCCTCAGTTCTACTTCCGTACAACGGACGTTACTGGCTCGATGAACCTTCCTGAAGGTGTTGAAATGATCATGCCAGGAGATAACATCAAGATCTCTGCAGAGCTGATCGCTCCTATCGCTATGGAGCAGGGATTGCGCTTCGCAATCCGTGAAGGTGGACACACGGTTGGAGCAGGCGTCGTCGCCCGCGTCATCGAGTAGTCCAATATGGGAATGCATCTGTAACGGATGCATTCCCACAATGGGGGTGTAGTTCAGTGGTAGAACATCGGCCTCCAAAGCCGAGTGTCGTGGGTTCGAGTCCTGCCACCCCCGTAAAAAAGAGACATCATATGATGTCTCTTTTTTGTGCTTATGGTCCCGACATTGGTATCTACATCGTCAGGCTAAGCGTGCTGATTTGGTTGGAAGGTAGACATTGGCATCCGATGTCTACCTTTTGTTCGCTCCCAGATGCTCATCGTTATCTGTGTAACCGAAGAACACACTACACATTTCTTCATCTGTTCCCTCGCCCCAAATAATGTCTCTCGGTGGCTTGTGAGGATTATCAATGTTGGATGAGGTGTTGTCATAGGATGCAACCACATCGATTCTTGTACCGCGGGGAAGCTCGAGAGGAGTCAAGAAGCGATAGCTAGGCTGCCACCGGAAATCCCATCGGCTAATGTTGATAATCGTGATCATCTGACCATTCGGTAGCTCTGCTGTAACCTTCATTGTTCTACCCAGCAGATGTAGATGCGGAGTGATCGAATGAAGACTTACGTTCGAATTGATTACAGCCGATGCTTCAGCAGTTCCCTTGGGGTCATTGGCCTTGATTTTGATGTTGTACGTACCCACATCACCGACTCGATATCGCTTATCAACGGGATCATCCGTAAAGTAAAGTCCAGTCGCTGTGATATCGGATTCTTGTTTTCCCGTTAAGTGATAGTGAACCTCAACGACAAGGTCGGCTCCTTTGGGAATAGGAATCCCTGATTGGAGAGGAAGTTTTCGGGGCTTATGGCCCGGCGTCCAGCCACCAATGACGTAGTAGTCCTTGAAACCTGGTCCGTTACCTGGCGTTGGATTTGTGTATCCAATCCCTGGGTCGGCATCATCCATTTTTCGGGCGGCACCACTTGTGTCAATGAATGCACTGACGTGGTGGACGGACTGGACAGCGCCCGGTTGAAATGCAATCGCATTCATCCAACGGTCTCGGTCTGTGATGTTTTTGAACACAAAGCACCGGTAATGATCTTTCCCAACACTTGGCGTGACATAGGGCTTATCCATGCTGATAACCGCTGTGGGTTGGCCTAGATGCCATTGACTTTTTGCAAGTTCCTTGAACTGGATTGCAGCAGGTGACTTCCCACCAATAGGCATCCCCCGCTTGAACCAGAGGTCCATCCGCTGCATATCGATAAGGGACAGCGACGGGTCATCGTGGAATTTTCCGATGTCTTCTGCTTGCCAAGGTGGCATTGTTCTACGATTCACCAATGCCTGAATTTTCGTCGCCATTCCATAGATGTCGGAATAGTCAGCCAACTTTATCGGTCCCACACCAGTGCCTGTATGACACGGAAGACATGTTCGTTCAAAGATCGTGTTGATGCCTCCATTCCATGTAATTGGGCTGGGGGAGGCGGGTGTCACATCTGAATTTGACTGTGTGGGAATGACTACCGTGGCCAACCGGAGAGGGCACCCAGTCACGGATGTTGATCTTGTGTACGCTTTTCGGTTTCGGATTCCATCCACGGCAAGGATTGGATAGACGCTGCCAGATTTCTCTGTGTCATCCCGTTCAGTTAATTTCCCGGTGTAAACCACAGTGTTTCCACGATGCAAAACCGTCGTGGGCGTTGTTCGAACCTTCAGGTTCTTTGCGTCTTCTGATGAAAGGCTATACCCGACACCCGAGAGCCCGTGATCCTTCAGCCATTTGGTAACGGATTCTTTCGTCTCGTTGGCATTAGGAAACACAATCAAGACTTTGACATCACGCTTACGCAATGCACTTAGATTGACCGACAGTGTCCTTGCCGTGCGTCCTGCGACGGGACAATCTGTTGCAGCAAAGACAGTAAGTTTGTATTGAGCATCTTCAGAAACAGCTGTCTGGGCTGCTGTAATCATCGAAGTTAGCAGTGCTACGGTCAACATACGATGCATCAGGTTGGAACCTTTACATTTGTCATTGCACTCTGCAGCTGCTCTAGCGAAAGTCCTGAACCAGTACATCGATGCATTAGCACATATGGGATGGCCTCGATGATGACATCCGGTGTGACGTAATCCTTTTCAGCTCGCAGCCATGTAAGGCTTTGTGCAATCCTCTGTAGCCAAAGCGCGGCTCTAGGAGAAAGCTGTGCAGTTACACCTAAGTGGAGACGGATAGCTCGGATTACATCAACGGTAAATGCTTGTACATCAGGATGTATGGACACTTTGCGAACTTCCAATGTCATCTGGAGCCACTCGTCTGAACGACAAACAGACATCAAGTGCGTAACAGGTTCGTCAATGATGTGCGACTGGAGCATCCGTATTTCTTCATCCCGCGTTGGCAGCTGCAAAGATATACGAATGGCAAATCGATCAAGTTGCGCATCAGGAAGCGGAAAAGTCCCGGCCTGATCCATTGGGTTTTGTGTTGCGATGACTACAAAGGGCTTCGGTAGCGCATATGTGTCTGATTCGACGGTGACATCGTTTTCGCTCATCGCTTCCAGGAATGCCGATTGTGTCCTTGGAGTCGCTCTGTTTAGTTCATCGGCCAGCACGATATTGCTGAAGATGGGACCTTGATGAAAGGTAAAGTCTCCTCGGTTGAAGTTGTAATAACGTCCTCCGAGGACATCACCGGGTGTTAGGTCAGGCGTACATTGAATTCGCCGAGTTACACCCCCAAGCGACTGTGCTATCGCTTTTGCAAGTGTTGTCTTTCCAGTCCCGGGTTTGTCATCCAATAGAACGTGCCCTCCTGAAATCACGGTGGCGATGACAAGTTCGATCACGTTCTCTTTACCCGGGAGGACGCTTGCTACGTTCTTAACGACTGACTGTGCAGTACGTTGGAGATTAGATGTCACTTTGAACAACCGGATGGATTGTTAAGCCGGAATTTGAGGAATCAAGTCCAGCTTGTAGAATCGCCTGCGCATTCCGTGAAACCAATGGGTTACAAACGCCTTGTATTGGTGCCCCCGTTTCCAGGTGATTCACAAAATACTGTGGACCATTTTGATTGGGATATACAGGTTGGGTGACTTCGATCTCGGTAAAGGAATCCTTACCAGACAGGAGCAACAGCTTTCCGCGTTCAATTCCTATAGATGCAGCAGACCCATACGCAACTGGATTTCCGCCAAAGTACCCTGTGACTTGAGACCAGCTGGCTTCAGCAACGGCAATCGCAGTCTTGTACTTCATCGTGATCACTGCATTGTCATCACAAATCTCATAGTCTTTTGCGAGACGTCCCCGGAGTCCAGTGACATCCGATGGAAGTCCCAAGTGATACGCCGCAATAACGGAACCGTAGCAACAGTAATCCATAAATGCGCCCGCGCCGTTTAACTTCTCATCGTAGAGCCACTCAACGAATGCTGGATCACAGCCAATTTCTTTGGGACCGTTGTGGGCTGAGCGATACCGAATGTAGTGAATCGTGCCAATCTCTCCAGCATCAATTGATGCATGAAAAGCTTGAAACAGAGGATTCCATGCAGTTGGCCAGTTGACCATCAAGGAAAGTCCAGACTCCTTAGATGCTGCCAGCATCGTGTCTGCATCCTCAAGGGTGCTAGCCATTGGCTTTTCGGTGATGACGTTACAGCCATTTTCAAATGCTTCGATCGCCAGGCGGGCGTGATGAGCATTTGGGGCGGCAATTTGGGTGATGTTTGCCTGTCCTTTGAGAGCTGTGTACATCACCTCGGTTGATGGAAACACAGGAACATTCGGGTACTCATTGGCAAATCGCTCAGTAAGTCGCGTATCGGTTTCGGCTACACCAATGATTTTTGCATTTGGCATGTTTTGCCAATGAACGAGCTCACCCCAGATGTGATCGTGCGAAAGTCCAGCAATAACGACATTCCAGCGCATTTCACTCATAATTGTTGCCTCTACTCTGTACAACCTGATAATTTTGTTATTGGACCGGAGCGGAACCTATCAGCCCAGGTGGTGAAATGGTAGACACGGCGGACTTAAAATCCGCTTCCGCAAGGAGTGCGGGTTCGAATCCCGCCTTGGGCACCATTCCCGGTCCACCTTCTCATTTACATATCATACGCCCAATAGCCCACGTGAACAGGCCAATCGCGGTAGACTGTACCATCGCAATTTGCGTGTGAAACTTCGTGAGGTGGCACTGTGGCGGTTACGTTCGACTCTTCAAAAGATACTGATGTGTTGGTTATTGGTGGCGGACCTGGTGGATATCCCGCTGCAATCCGTGCAGCGCAGCTCGGCGCCCGCGTAACCATTGTTGAAGCAGATAAGCTCGGAGGGACATGTCTGAACTGGGGATGTATCCCTACGAAGACGATGATCGCATCCGTTGCAGCCCTTCACACACTAAAACATGCCGCTGATTTTGGCTTGTTTGCAGAAAATGTAGGCTTCGACTTCACGAAGATTATGGCTCGCAAGGATGCTAACCTAAAGAAGCTCGTCGGTGGCATCGGCTACCTGATGAAGAAGAACAAGATTACGCATCTCCAGGGCTTTGCATCATTCGTCGACCGCTCTACGGTTCTCATCACTAAGAGTGATGGAACAACACAAACGGTAACGGCAAACAATGTGATTATTGCTACGGGCTCTGTTCCGACAAAGCTTCCGATTCCTGGTCTAGATGCAGCTGACATTTGGCATTCGAACCATGAAGCATCAAAGCGCATCGTCGATGGATCAATCGCTGAAGGTGCGATTTGGTCATCCAACGAAGCGGTCACAGCAAAGCGTGTTCCCGAACGACTCGTGGTTATCGGTGGTGGCGTTATCGGTGTTGAATTCGCTTACACCTACGCGGGTCTCGGCAGCAAGGTGACCGTCCTCGAATTTATGCCACGCGTCATAGCGAACTTGGATGCCGACCTCGGGACAGAGCTCGCCAAGATTCTCAAAAAGCAAGGTGTTGACCTCAAGACTGAAGTCAAGGTCACTGGTGTCACCGACAATGCAGACGGTGGAAAAACGGTAGCCTTTGAAGGCAAGGATGGCACTGTTGGATCAGTTGAAGCAGATGTCGTTCTGGTTGCAACAGGTCGTACACCGTTCACAGAAGGCCTGAACTTGGATGGAGTTGGCATCACCCTAGGGTCAGATAAGGGTCGCCGCGCCATTCCTGTCGATACAAGGATGAAGACGCCTGTAGCGGGCATCTTCGCAATCGGCGATGTCGTTGGTTCTGGGCTTGCGCACACAGCGACGGCGGAAGGCCTCGTTGCTGCAGAAAACATTTGTGGACATGACGCGGAAATGAATTACCGGGCCATTCCTTCGTGTATCTATACCGAACCTGAAGTGGCTTCCGTTGGCCTATCCGAGGAAGCTGCGCGTCAAGCGGGTTACGATGTTCAGGTTGGGACATTTACATTCCAGAACTTGGCTAAAGCAATGGCCATCAACGAGCGGGATGGTTTTGTCAAGGTTGTAGCTGACAAGAAGTACGGCGAGCTACTTGGCTTCCATATTATTGGCCCGCATGCAACTGACCTTATCCACGAGGGTGTTGTATCCATTCAGCTCGAGAACACCGTCAAAGAGTTAATGAAAACTGTTCATGCACACCCATCGTTAGCCGAAGCTGTTGGTCAAGCTAACGAAGATGTCCTCGGAATGGCGATTGATAAAGGCTAAAGCACATCAAAGCAAGCATTAGGACAAGGATTCTGTAGATGGGTGATGTTATTGGTGTTGTCCCTGTAGCTGGCTTTGGAAGCCGGCTAAAGCCTCTTACCAATCTCCTACCCAAGGAACTCCTTCCGGTTGGGCGCCACTTGATTGTGGAGCGTGTCATCTCTGAACTGAAGTCCGCTGGTATTGTGGATTTGGTTTTTGTGGTGTCACCACCAAAGCTTGCGATCTTCGAAGCGATGCTCGGGCGTGGTGATGGATTAGAAGTCCGAATCCAATATGCCGTGCAAAGCCAAATGGGGGGGCTTGCGGATGCCGTTTTGTGCGCGCAACCGAATGTCCCTTCTGATTGCAAAATGCTCATCGCGCTGGGGGATTCGTTTTTCTCTGGTGGCTTGGATGGTAGTGTTGTCAAGCGAATGTTGGACACAAAGGCAGCTGGGGCGATAGCAACACGTGAAGTCTCCCTTGACTTTGTCTCACGCTATGGAATCGTTGCTCTTAGTGACGGGACGCGTCTGATTTCACACATTGTTGAAAAGCCGAGTCCTGAACATGCTCCATCGCGCAATGCTGTTTGTGCACGTTACCTCATTGATACATCGATGTTCCAGATCATTCGTGATTCAAAACCGACGGATGGTTCAGAACATCAACTCACCGGTTGCCTCAATGACTGGATTCAAGCCGGTCATACGATTGAGAGCATTCCCCTCATGAATGGTGAGAAGCGTCACGATGTAGGTAACTTTGACACCTATTACGCTTCTGTTATGGAATTGGCTTTGGAAGAAGCAACCGACCGGCCGCAGCTGGAACGGATGTTAAAGGAGCAACTGCAGTGAAAGGCATTATTATCGCAGGCGGAGCCGGGACCCGGCTACGTCCACTTACGTATACGCGCCCTAAACCGCTAATTCCCGTCGTCAATCGACCATTCCTCGAATACCAAGTCGCTTGGCTTCGTAAGTATGGAATCGATGAAGTCATTTTTTGTACGAATTACATGTCGGATGCGATTGCGGCTCATTTTGGTGATGGAAGCAATTTTGGTGTCCGAATGCAGTACGCAATTGAAACGACGCCGCTTGGCACCGCAGGTGCAATCAAGAATGCACAAAAACTTGCAGGCAACGATACATTTGTAGTCCTCAACGGTGATGTTCTGACAGACTTCGACCTGGATTCAATTGTGAAGTTCCATCGGGAAATGGGGTCGATTTCCACCTTGACATTGAAGGAAGTCCCGAGCCCAAGTCCCTATGGAGTGATTGATACAGATCACACGGGCCGCGTGCTTGAATTCCGAGAGCCGACGGAATCCATCAAAAAAGCACTTGCCAGTGCAACACATCTTGAAACAACCGGTGTCGATTACATTAATGCGGGCATTTACATTATGGAGCCAGAGGCCCTGGAACACATTCCAACAGGCCGTGCGGTGTCCGTTGAGCGCGAGACATATCCGTTGCTGCTGCAGCAGGGTGCTCCTGTCTACGCGACAGCACGCGAGGGATTTTGGCTTGACATCGGTAGACCAGCTCAGTATCGCCAAGCAACCAACGCAATCCTGACCCGGGAAATTGCAGTTGATCCGCCTGGAGCATGGGATGTCGCAGGCTACTGGAGCGAAGAGGGAGCTGAAGTCAATCCTACAGCCCACATTGCTCCGACTGTACATATTGGGAAGAATGCACGTGTACACAGCGGTGCATCAGTCACTGGGAATTCGGTCATTGGTAGGAACTGCAGAGTCGGCACGAGTACAACGCTCACCGATGTCATTCTGGAGGCCAATGTTCTGGTAGGCGATGGCTGTCACCTCGAGGGTGTGATTCTTGATGATGGCTGCCATATAGAGGATGATGTGATTATTAATATTCCATCAGTGTATGCTGCTGGTACTGTTTTGCGTAAGGGGACCCGTATTGTCAGCTCACCGGACTAATAATGTAATTTCGATGGCGAATCTTGCCGCTCAGCACGCAAGTTTACAGGGTGAGATCGAAAGTAATGTGCTCAACGTGTTGCGTTCTGGTGGCTACATTCTTGGAGATGTCGTCTCAACATTTGAAGCAACCATCGCAGAGCTGTCAGGTGCAAGTCATGCAGTTGGTGTCGGAAACGGTACCGATGCGTTGTTACTTGCATTGATGGCCGCAGGTGTGGGCCCCGGGGATGAAGTTGTAACCTGTCCGTTTACATTTGTGGCTACCGTTGAGACGGTTGTGCTTTTGGGAGCCAAACCCGTCTTTGTCGACATTGATCCCATCAGTTACACCATGGCGCCCGATCAGTTGGAGGCTGTGATCACACCGAATACAAAGGTGATTCTTCCAATTCATCTGTTCGGACAGATATCCAATATGGTTGAAATTGGCGCAATCGCCAAGAAGCATGGTCTGGTAACGATCGGTGATGCTGCGCAGGCAATAGCCGCGACGCAACATGGCGAAAAACTCGGTAGTACCGCAGACATTTCAACACTTAGTTTCTATCCTACGAAGAATCTAGGGGCAGCTGGCGATGCGGGAATGGTCATCACAAATAACAGCGAGCTTGCCGAAAAGATCAGAATCCTTCGTTTTCATGGTTCGAAGGGAACCTATGACTATCGCGAAGTTGGCGTTTGTAGCCGACTCGATGCGATTCAAGCAGCAGTCCTCAGTGCTAAAGTGAAAAAGCTTGCTGCGTGGACGGATAAACGACGCGAACACGCGGACTACTACATTTCTGAGCTGTCAGACATTGACAACATCAGGCTGCCCGCTACCATCGATGGCAATTATCACACATTTCATCAGTTCACGATATCGGTGATGAACGATCAGCGGGATGCGCTCAAGCAACACCTAATGGAGCATGGAATCATGTCGGGGATTTTCTACCCGGTTGCACTCCATTTGGCTCCGGCATATGCCGATATTGTTTCTGGACACGTTGGACAATTTCCGTTTTCAGAAGCTGCCTGTGCTGAGGTGCTGTCGATTCCTGTACACCCAGACCTTCACGAAGGTGATTGTGCAATCGTGGCTGAGAATATACGTAAGTTCTGGAGTTAATTATGAAGGCAATGGTACTTGGCGCAGGCCTTGGAAGTCGTTTGGACCCACTTACACGGTCCGTACCAAAACCAATGGTGCCCGTCGTAGGGAAACCTGTCCTCGGACATATCCTCGATCACTTGCGTCAGATAGGCGTTCGTGACGTCATTGTGAATGCTCAATACCTCCATGGTGTTCTTGCCGAAAAGATTGGCGATGGTTTAGCCTACGGAGTGAACGTCACGTTGGCCATTGAAACTGAGCTTTGCGGAGATGCCGGCGGCCTTAAGCGGGTGCAGTCGTTCTTCGATGACGGCTCAAATGAACCATTTCTCGTTATCGGCGGGGATGACCTGACTGATATTGATCTTGAAGCTTTAGTCCAGTTTCATAGAGATCGGGATGCCGTTGCAACAATGCCGGTAAAGCGTGTTGTCGACACTAGCCAATTTGGGATTGCCGTTGTTGGTGAAGATGGCCTGGTTAAACGCTTCCAAGAAAAGCCAAAACCTGAAGAAGCATTCAGTAACCTAGCTAACACAGGAATGTATGTTTTCAGCCCAGAAGTCTTTAAGCATATACCTGAAGGCCAGTTTTACGGTGTTGGAAACAATGTCCTTCCCGACTTGCTAACGAAGGGACTCCGTGTTGCCGCGATGGAAACAACGCGGTATTGGATGGATGTTGGAAACGTTGCGGTGTATCGACAGGCACAACGTGATGTTATCGATGGTCTCGTTCATTCAGAGCTTCCAGCCGGTGCAAGTCGTGTAGGCGACTGTATTGTTTGTGCAGGAGCCGTTGTAGATGGGACGATTGAAGATCACACCGTCGTTGGTCATCGTGCCGTTATCGAGGCAGGAGCAACCGTTCGCAATTCCATTTTGTGGGATGGCGCGATCGTAAAAAGCGGAACAACGTTGGAAAACTGCATTGTTGGAGAAGGAGTTACCGTCTCCAGCTCACATACTATCTTCGGGGGCATCATTGTCGAAGGAAACCGCCCTACCAGCTAATTGTTTTTCCTTGACACACTATGCTCAATAAATGTTATTGTCCCAATGGGGGACAATAACATGGACGAGGACTTCATTTGCCCGATGGTGTGGAAATGGTCTGACATCTTCGATAAGTTGGTCGAGCAATGGAATGCTCATCCTGAAAAGGATGATGTACCAGAGCCGCCACATATGCTTGCACCAAATGCGACCGATAATGCACGTCGGCAACGCTGGAGTGACACGGTTGATTGGGCCGAAAAGTATGGAATGAACATCCCGGTGTTGGATGAACATGAAAAGCATTACAGAATCTAGATAAGTGCACTGCGTCGACGTGGCGTGCCTCGTCGACGCACACTACAATAACAAGTTGCCGCCCGTAGCTCAGTGGATTAGAGCGTTGGCCTCCGAAGCCAAAGGTCACAGGTTCGAATCCTGTCGGGCGGATTTACTTTGTCCCTAAGAGCTGACGCGCACTTTCAAGTGATATGGCATCCGTATTGCCTGACAGCATCCTAGCCATTTCATTGACGCGCATCTCGCCTCTGACATCCGTGATGGTTACCGTTGTTTGACCATCTGTGACTGATTTCTCGATGACAAACTGCTGTGATGCAGCCGCCGCCACTACCGGCAGGTGCGAGATACAGAGTACCTGTCCATACCGGGATAAGTCTCCTAAAGTGGCCGCGACCGAGTGCGCTGTCTTCCCGCCAATCCCTGCATCTATCTCGTCAAACACATAGACCGGAGTGTCATCAACCGATGCCAATTCAGCCGTCAATGCCAGCAGCACGCGGGACATTTCGCCACCAGATGCGATTCGCCCAAGTGGCTTAGCCGGTTGTCCAGGGTTAGGCGCAAACAGAAACTGCACCGTTTCATTTCCGGAAGGGGATGCATCGCACTCCGTCAACGACAAGTCGAACGATGCATGCGGCATTGCCAGTCGATGAAGATATCCTTCAATACGACCACAAAATGCCGGACGGGCCAGACTCCGTTGATCAGAGAGCGTCTTTGCTGCTGTGCTATAAGCAATCCAAGCATCTTCGACTGCCTGCTCCAGTTCCGCCTGCGACTCTGAAATCAAAGCCAACTCACTTAGCCGATTGGCTGACTGATCCTGATAATTGAGGACTTCATCAATGGTCTGTCCATATTTTCGCAAAAGGTCTTTGATCACTTGTCGGCGATTGTCAAGAGTTACGACTTGATGTTCGTCAACATCGATGGAAGACGCATATCTGGTGAGATCTCCTGAAAGGTCTTCAATGGTAACGACAATCCCGTTGATCGCATCAGGCAAGTGACCCAAGCTCGAATCCAATCCGGCTAAACGTTCTGCATCTCTGATACACGAATACAGCTGCGACTTTGTCAGCTCGGTTCCAATGCTACTTGCAAGCGTTCGGCGTTTGTCCGCATTGGATGCCAGTAAGAGCTGTTCATCTAAGGTCACATCTTCACCAGAAGTTAACGCTGCATCACTAATTTCCTGGACCTGATACGCAAGTAAATCCATTTCTCGAGCACGTTCGCGTGCGCCATTGACAACTTTCTGTAATGCCATTTCACAGCGTTGCCAATTCGAATAGGTTTCCTGCACGACTTTTCGGGCAACTCGTAGTTCGGGGGATGAGTTATCAAACCACTGCATTTGACGCGTTGCTTCAAGGAGTCGCTGTTGATCATGTTGACCAGAGTTCACCACGAGCGCCGATGTCAGCTGCTTCAGATTCGACACCGTGATGAGGACACCATTAGCCCTTGCGGTGTTTTTTCCGGAAGCAGTCAGCTCACGGTCAAGAATGAGCTGACAATCATCGATAGCGATTCCCATCTGCTCAGCAATACTCTTAACCGAATCTGGAATACAGCTTAGATCAAAACGTGCCTGTACGCGTGCGGCTGTGGCGCCATGCCTAACCACATCAGGGCTCGTTCGCTCTCCAAGTGCCAAGCCGAGTGCATCCAGTAGAATTGACTTACCGGCACCAGTCTCACCAGTCATTACAGTAAAGGTGCCTGTGAATTCCAAGTTAGCGTGTTCTACCAAAGCGAAATTGCGAATGTCTAATTCCAGCAGCATGTTGTCCCTCTTGTCGGGTGTTTCCACTTATACTTAACGAATAAATCTATGCAAAGATGACACTTACATCACTGGATTTCGAATAGAATATCGACCGTATGCAACCATCCCCTGAGTACAACCTCCGTCGACCAAACGAGCTCGGTCGAATACCAGTCATAATGTACCACTCAGTAGACGACACTCGACCTATCGACAGTCGCGGATTAAATGTGTCATCGGCAACATTTCGTAAGCACCTACGTTTGCTTGATGAATATGGAATGTATCCCGTCAATATGAGAGATTTGCGGTCTCACGCAGCTCTATCCATGGTGCCAAAAGGCATGGTCCCGGTCGTTCTGACGTTTGATGACGGTCGCCGGTCCCAGTTTGTGATGCGCAGTGATGGCAATCCAACATCGTCATCGGCTATCGGAATTTTCGAGCAGTATATACGTGAGCATTCTCCACGTTGGCAGAGGAGAGCGACGTTTTATGTGATGCCTAAGAGTGTCCATAATCCGGAGCCCTTTCACCAGCCTGGTCTTGCGGCATCCAAGTTGAAGTACCTTGTGGATGCAGGCTATGAAGTGGGTAACCATACGTGGTCGCACCGGTCCCTTCGGCGGATGGGAGAAACCCAAGTCGCTGCTGAGCTGATCAGGTGTTTTTATGGGATTAGAGCGCTTTGCCCCGAAGCAACGATGGACACGCTTTGCATCCCTTTCGGAGAGTATCCCCGGTTTGCATCGTGGAGGCGTGTAGTAGCCAATCCCTTGTCGCAGAACACTGCCATGCATTCAGCGGTTCTGATGGCGTGGGGAGGACCTAGCTATTCACCGTTTGATAAGCGGTATGACAACCTACGTGTTACGCGCATTGGTGTCTCACCTAACGAGCTCGAAGTCACCCTCAAGGGACTAGCTAAAAACCGGACTTGGTACGTCTCGGGTGGTGAAGAGGGTGTGCTTCACGTGCCTTCCAAGCTGACGAAGTACATCGCAACGAGTAAGCTCCAGGGTCTAACGACAAGAGTGCAATAAAAAAGTGCCCGAGCATAACAACTCGGGCACTATGATTGTCTAAATCAGATCGTGATTTACAAACCGGTCTCCGAGAGAAGGTCATTCACGACGACTGTGACGCGAGCTACCTTGTCGTTATCGGCGAGGTTGATCAGCTTGACGCCTTGTGTTGAGCGCCCCTGTTTCTTCGCTTCTTTCACTGGGAACCGCGTTGCTTGGCCATTTTCAGACATGATCAACAGGCTCCGTGACTTATCCGCTGATCCAGAAACGATACATGCGGCCTTGAGTGGTCCTGTCTTCGCAGTTACATCGATGGTCTTCAGGCCCTTACCGCCACGGGTTTGAACCTTGTAGTCAATCAATCCGGACCGTTTACCAACGCCATTTTGGCCAACGACGAGGAGGTCTGCATCATCTTCGGCGACATCCATCGCAACAACGATGTCATCTGGACCATCGAGTGTGATTCCACGGACACCACCAGATGTACGTCCTGAGCAGCGAACATCGGATTCAGCGAACCGAATGGCATGTCCACGTGATGTACACAGAATAACGGTGCTATCGCCTGTCGTCTTGCGGACCCAACCCAGCTCATCACCTTCGTTCAAATCAAAGGTCTGGACGCCGTTTGCACGGATGTTTTTGAAGTCCTTCAGGTCACAGCGTTTGATCTCACCGAGTCGGCTACCCATGAGGAGGTAACCCTCGGCAGTCGCGAGGTCTCGGACACTGACATACGCCGTTACGCGCTCGCCGGATTCGACACTAAGGAGATTGCCAAGGTATGAGCCCATGGCATTCGTGTCACGCTCGGGAACATCGTAAGCCTTCAGGCGATAAACCTTACCCTTGTCCGTAAAGAACATGATTTGCTCATGTGTGTTCGCACGGAAGATATGCTCGATGGAGTCATCTTCTTTGGTCTTACCAGCGGATTTACCTTTACCACCACGGTGGTTGACAGCAAAGCTAGAAAGCTTCATGCGTTTGATGTAGCCACTTGCAGAAATGGTGATGAGAGTTTCCTCTTCTGCAATCATGTCCTCAGGTCGTAGGTTTTCTGCTTCCGTAGCTACGATTTCTGTACGTCGGTCATCGCCAAACTTATTGCGGAGATAAACCAAGTCATCTTTGACGAGTTGATCAACCCGTTTAGGGTCACTGAGGATGCTCTCGAGACGCCCGATTTCCTTCAGAAGCTCCTTGTACTCGTTTTCGATTTTGTCTTGTTCGAGTGCGGTCAGCTGTCGAAGCTGCATGTTCAAGATGGCTTCAGTCTGAGGTCCAGTAAACCCAAACTTGGACATCAATGCCGAGCGTGCCTGGTCGGTGTTAGCGGATGCTCGAATCGTCCGGATCACTTCATCAAGGTTGATGACAGCAATCTGCAAGCCTTCGAGGATGTGAGCGCG
>CAIWTR010000580.1 GCA_903915615.1 uncultured Armatimonadota bacterium | reverse complement strand
TGGGTTTCATCCGGACAGCGCCCTGGAATGGAATGATGAGGAAGCGGCGTGGCTGAAAGCAGCCGCTCAGCTGGCAAAAGTGGTGGCGATCGGGGAAATCGGACTTGATCTCTACCGTCGCCACGACACAATCGATGCGCAGTGGGCTGCGCTCCGCGCGCAACAGGCCATCGCCCGTAGCGTAGGCCTCCCCGTGATTTACCACTGCCGCCCGACTGTGGACACAAACGATGCCTACGACATGCTGACGCCTCAACTCATTTCCGAGGCTCCAGATGTGAAAGCAGTTGTTCACTGCTTTGGTGGGAGCAAAGAGAACGCTGCGGCTCTGTGGGATGCGGGTTTTCACACCGGTTTTGATGGACCATTAACGTATAAAAAGAGCACATTACTCCGTGAAATCGCTGCGGTGTGCCCGGCAGAATTAATGCTAGTCGAGACGGATGCACCCTATCTTTCCCCTGAGCCTCTGCGCGGAAAATTCCCAAACCTGCCCGAGCGGGTACAGATTGTTGCAGCAAAGCTCGCGGAAATCCGGTCGATTCCCGTGGATGAATGCATCGTGCAAGTTGACACCAATGCCCTTAAATTATTTTCTGGTATGGCGAGATAAACATTGATGCCAATATTGGGGAACATTCCCAACAAGCACAGCGGTAAGATTTAGCATCATGGCAGCACGCTACACCAAATACACACGGTCCAAGCCCACTGCTTCAACTGTGTCACGACTACTTCAACAGACCGGGTCGACCCGGGGACCTCGCGGTAGTCAGACCGACCGTGCTCTCGTCGCCAGCCTAGTGGCAAGCCTTGTGTTGCACTTCATCCCTGGCGTCCACTGGGTGACCTACCCACTTCGTCTCCTCGTGACATTTATTCATGAAGGCAGCCACGCCCTGGCCACGATTCTGACGGGCGGCTCGGTCCATGCCATTAACATCGAACCCAACGGCAGTGGAATCACGCTTTCAGCAGGCGGCTTCAATCCCATCATCGCGAGTGCCGGCTACCTCGGCGCGACGCTTTATGGTGCATTCATACTGTGGATGCTGAGAAAAGGTGCGCACGGCTCCCGCCTCCTCGGCCTGACGGCTGTGTTTGTTGCGCTTTCCACCGTCGGTGGACTCTTGCATCCATTCACCCTCCTCACCGGTTTGCTGATCACCGCAGCCTTGATGGGCCTCGCGACAAAGCTGCCCCGCCATGCGGCCAACTGGGCAGCATCGTTTGTTGGTGCGCAGTTCGCGATGAATGCGTTGCTTGACCTGAATACGCTCTGGGTGCTCTCGGTGTCGGATTCCACTCCCACGGATGCGCAGAATATGTTCAAGATGACGATGATTCCCGCGGGCTTCTGGGCCACCTTGTGGCTTGGGATGTCTCTCTGGATTCTGTGGAGAATGGTCATCCGACCCGCCGTTAAAAGTCGCTGATGGTTCCATCTCGTCAAGCTTCGACGGATTCAGAGTTTTACTTTCGCAAGGGCAAGATGCTTATTCTGTGCATCGGATGCTTTCTTTTCGTCTCCTTGACCCTCCCTGCAATTCTTTTGTCCACGAAGTCGGGCATCGCGGGGATCTTGTTTCAAGCAGCTTGGGTCACAGCCAACCTCCTGTTCTTTGGAACCGGATTTATCTGGACGCTTCGCGCTCTGATCAGCCCCCAAAAACCTGGATTGATCATTTCCGAATATGGAATTACGGACTATGCATCCGCATTCAGCGCAGGATTTATCCCGTGGGGCTCTATCGAATCCATCACCGTTGGCCCCGTGGTAACGATAACCATAAAGAATGTCAAGACCAGCTTGTGTCATCTCCCACCGGTTAGGCGCTGGTTTCAGTCCACAAATGTGGCATGTTTTGGAGGAGTGATGTTCTCTACAACCCTCTTAAATACTGATATTGCAGCCTTAGAAGCTGCAATTAAAACAGGTTATGAACGCTGGTCAACAGGGTCATCGGATGCCTGAACACCAGACAGTTCTCCCCGCAGCTTCGCAAGACGGTCCGCAAGTTTTGCCTCAACCCCGTGGCGTGTCGGCTCATAAAAGCGCTGGTCAACCACAGAATCTGGAAGGTACTGCTGCGCCGCATACCCACCGGGAACATCATGGGGATAGATATAGCCCGTCCCATGCCCAAGAGCCTTCGCCCCTTTGTAGTGGGCATCCCGAATATGCTTTGGCACGCCGCTAAAGTCCAGCTGTTTTACCGCGGATGTCGCAGCGCCAATCGCTTTGGTCGCCGCATTACTCTTCGGTGCAAGCGCCAGCCAAAGCGTCACATGGCTCAGCGTTAGTGCGCATTCGGGCATTCCGATGGTCTGTGTGGCCTGAAAAGCCGCCATCGCGAGCGGCAACGATGAAACATCCGCGCAGCCGATATCCTCACTCGCAAGAATCACCAGCCGACGGGCGATAAAGCGTGGGTCTTCCCCAGCCTCAAGCATCCGGGCGAGGTAATAGACAGCCGCATCCGGGTCGCTGCCACGAATACTTTTGATGAATGCGCTGATCGTGTCGTAGTGGGCATCCCCAGTTTTGTCATATCCAATCGCGCGCTGACCCAGCGCCGCTTCGACATCGGAGAGGGTGATCTCTGTAGCGGGCGCCTCGACGTAGTCCGCTGCCGTCTCGAGTCCACCGAGGGCTGTGCGGGCATCTCCATTACATGCTGCAGATAAATAAGTAAGGGCATCCGCGGAGATCGAGAGCCCCCGCTCCCCGAGGCCTCGCTCGGAATCGGAGAGTGCGCGGGTGATGACCTCGGCGATGTCATCGGAGGTGATGGCCGTAAACGCGAAG
>CAIWTR010000579.1 GCA_903915615.1 uncultured Armatimonadota bacterium | reverse complement strand
TGCAATCCATCGTCGCATTTCCGCGTTGATATCCCGGCAGTCTGCAGCAAACGTAAACGGAGCGAGCTCAATGCCTGTGTAGCCAGCTGCTTGGGCATCGGCGCAGACACGGGGCCAAGCGTCAACGGAGCCGGCATCCGGCCCCCACGTCTCGTTACAAATAGAAAAACCGCGAAGCATCATTCAGGGAGCGGCTTTCCACGTGTCTCAGGGGCAAGCGCGATGCCGACAAATCCAACGACATAGATGAATGCTACGACGCAAGCCGCGGCCCGAAAACCACTACCAGGCGCACCGGTTTCCATCGACTTTGCCAGCTGTCCAAGGACGAGAGGCGCCGCCGCAGCGATGATGCGTGCACAGTTATAGCAGAAGCCGATTCCCGTGGCTCGAAGACGTGTTGGAAAGAGTTCAGGGAAGTAAACCGCGTAGGCCGCAAATGGCGCGAGAGTGAATAATCCGAGAATGAAGGCCCAGATATACGATGTGGATGTTCCATCCAAGAAACGGAATGTCCCTTGGATCGCAAAAAACGCCAGGATGAAGGCACCAATCAAAGCTGGCCGCCGTCCAACGCGCTCGCTGATCGCTGTGAATGCAAGCATCCCGATAAACGCACCAGCCTGCTGCGTCATCGAAAGATAGGACTTGAAATGCGCAAGCTCTTTCCCTTTGAGGGGGCTGACAAAGCCGACAAGGTCCATCAGCCAGAAGCCAACGCCCCAGAGGGCTCCCACGCCGGCGATAGCCAAAAGGGTTCCCGCAATCGTGTTTCGCCGCAGCGTTGGATCCTTAAACAGAGCAAGTATCGACCCCGTTGACAGACCCTCCCGCTCGGACTTCGCCTTTGACTCCGCCCAAGTTTCAGGCTCTTTGACAACTCGGCGGATCACGAAGACGAGGACTGCCGGAAATGCACCCACAAAGAATGCCGTACGCCAGTAGTCGGGACCGATGCTGCTGAGGAAGAGTGTGATGACAGCGGCCATCGCGTTTCCAACAGCAGAGAGTGCCTGCAGGACACCAAGCGCCATTGCACGTGATCGCGCAGGAAACACTTCGGCCACGAGCGCTGCACCAGCCGCAAACTCTCCACCAACGCCAAGTGCCGTCATAAATCGGCAGAATCCATATTGCAATGGGTTTGTAACAAAGCCATTCAGGCCTGTGAAGACAGCGTAAATCAGAATGGTCGCGGCCATCGTCTTCGCGCGTCCAAACTTATCACCGATGGCACCAAATAGGAAACCTCCGACAGCCCACCCAATCAAAAAGGTGGATGTCATGTAGCCGCCCAGCCGTGTCGCTTCCTGCTTGGTGGCATCGGGGCCGAGGAGCGCCATCATCGATGGCTGCCGGACCATGTTGAACAGGTTTTGGTCCATGGTGTCGAACAGCCAGCCGAGGCTTGAGATGATCAGTACGATCCAGGCGTAGCGTGGTACGCCTTTCCACCAGGGCTGCTGGACATCGGGAGTCGTCATGGTACGAGGGTTACCTTTGGCGGTTTTGCATAGGTTTTGGCAACAGCGGCGACACTCGCCTGCGTCGCATCACCTTGATGGAAGTAGACCCGATAAGCAAACGTCACGGATTTACCTTTTGGAGTGATCAGCTGGCCCGCGGTCTTGTCGTTCTTCTTGGATGCATCGAAGTCGTGAAGACCAAACGGATTGACAGCGAAGAGCCCGTACGTTCGTGCGTGCCAGGTCGTTGGATGTCTCGGGTTGGCTGGGCTATCGAAAATGGCTACACCAACAGGCTTTCCATCGATGGTTCCTGAGTTATCAACCCAAGCGCTGGCTTTGCCCCAGAGAGCTCCTTGCTTCAGTCCCTCTGCGTTTATCATCGTGCCCGTCTTGTCACCTTTGATGGCCTCGGGAACGCGGATAGCAAATGTCCCTTCCTTTGTGTCTCCCCACTTCAGGTCATCCGTGGTTGGCGTGACAATGATGGAAAAGTCGAGGAACATCCCAGTGCCGACAGGCGTGAACGTCATGCTGCGGGTGTCTTTGGCGATGGTTTTGCCTTCAGGATCATTCCAATCGGTCGTCGTAGACAGCTTGGCCTGAAGTGGGCCACCGCCAAGCATCGGAAAATTCGTATGGACGGTTTTGCCGATGCGGTGTTTTTCATCACCGGCTTCGGTCCAGAAATCGATGCCATTGATGTCGCCGTGTGTGAACCACAAGCCGCGGTGATGCGGGTGGTCTTCGGCTTCATCGGTGCCCTTTTCCACTGGCCACCGACGTGTCATATGGACATCATCGCCAAACGGAAGAATCGGATACAGATAGGGCTTTGTTGGTCCTGTTGAGACATCGTAGCGGGCGATCAGGTTGTCCCCCCGCTTGACTTCGGCATCCGCGCCGTTGAGGGTCACGCTTAGTTCAGGAAGCTCGGTGTTAATCGATGGCGTTGCAACAAACAGCTTTGACTCGCCGGCACCGAGGTTGTTTACCAAGAAGGTGACGCGGACTTTATCTTTCCCGATGGCATCAAACTGCGCCGGGATGGCGGGTGTGCCTTTTGGTGCCTTTGGCAGTTTTTTCAGCGCGGCTTTGGTAACGACGATGGAGACGGGATACGGGGCTGTGACAGGGGCATCGGCGGTAACACGCACAGGCACATTTTGTGCCTGTGCTGTCGCCACCAAAGCCATTGCCGTCGAAAGACTAACAGCAAGCTTCTTCATGGATGCCACCTAGATCTTGGAAGGAACAGCAAAGCCGGTGCGATACGGGCGTGTCAACATCGATGCGGCTTCGGCATCCCCCGTGATGGATTCCTTCTTCGGATCGATCGTAATCACCCGCCCAAGGCGTCCCATCGCGTTCGCAGTGTCAACATTGTTGGCCTTCAAATGCTCACGGTAGCGCACGACGGCTTCCGCACCATGCTTGTTGCTTGCGAGGAGTCCAGTCAGTTCCTTCGCTGGAACAGCAGGCTCACCCAAGCGGTACGAGATGTTTCCAAGATGACAAAGCGCGCTCGAGAGGTGTCCCTCAACGATTGGCGCATTAAGAGCAGCTGTATCGCGGTTACGCGCGGCTTTCACAAAGTTACCAAAGTGATCTCCGCCACCGCTGAACTTCTGGACTTGATTTCCCGCCTTGTCAAAGGCCAGTGCAACGGCATAGTTACTTGAGAAAACAACATAGCCCTCGGAGCCGTACACAATGTTTCCAATCGAAACGCCGGTGTATTCAGGTGTGTCAAGGCCTCGGACTTCGAAGACGAGTGTTTGATCGCCATATTCATAGGTCGTGACTACCGTGTTTGGAGTCTCGCCTTGATCGGAATATCCAAAGCGCCCACCAACCGAGTGGACTTTGTTTGGCAAGACAGACTTACCCAGTGCCCAGCGCGCGATATCCATCTGGTGGATACCCTGGTTTCCGAGGTCACCGGCGCCGTAGTCCCAGTGCCAATGCCAGTTGTAGAGGTAGCGATTTGCGTTGTAAGCACGCTTCGGTGCAGGGCCAAGCCAGGTGTCGTAATCGACTTCTGCGGGTGCAACGGAGTCAGCCATCATCCCGATAGACTTTCGCGGCTTATAGCAGAGACCACGTGAGACTTCGACTTTGCCGATTTTTCCGCTGTGGATGTATGCGATGGCATCCTTGATGGCCTTGTGCGAGCGGCTTTGGGTACCCGTTTGGCAGATTTTGTTGTAGCGCACCATCGCTTCGGAAAGCCGACGGCCTTCGCTTACATTGTGGCTGACTGGTTTCTCGATGTATGCATCTTTGCCAGCTTGCATCGCCCAGATTCCCGCAAGTGAATGCCAATGGATCGGAAGCGCTGCTGAAACGGCATCGATGTCCTTATCTTCATACAGCTTCCGCAGGTCTTGGTAAACCTTTGGCTTCTTTCCGGTCTTGGTAGCAACGGCGGCGGCCGCCTTTTCTGCCGTACGAAGGTCGATATCACAAATGGCTACGACCTCGGCATTTGGGTTTGAAACATAGCCATCCACGTGGGCTTTGCCCCGGCCATTTAGTCCAATGACACCGATGCGCAGCTTGTCGGCAGAGGGCTTGCCCTTCGACGTCCCAGCCATCACCTGGGATGGAGTGGCCACAGCGGCGGCAGTCAGTGCTGCCAAAAAGAATGAATCAGAGAGAAACTCACGACGGCTGGATGGTGACATGGTGTTTCACAACCTCTACTTGAAACGGATTATGATGTCAGGTTTCTACGTTGGGAACGTACATTCCTTGACATCAAGATGACTACGACTGCATTACCTGACGGATGACATGTCCATGGACATCGGTGAGGCGGCGCTGGGCACCATTGTGATAGTAAGTCAGCTTGGTGTGATCGATACCGCAGAGTGCCAGAACGGTGGCATGGAAGTCGTAAACGGTCGCGACATCCGTGACCGATTTATGACCAAACTCATCGGTTGCCCCATACGATGTCCCGCCCTTGACCCCCGCTCCCATCATCCATACAGTGAAAGCATCCGGGTTATGATCGCGCCCGGCGGCTCCTATCTGGTGGGTTGGCATTCTCCCGAACTCGGTCGTCCAGAGAATGAGGGTGTCATCGAGGAGCCCACGGCTCTTCATATCTGCGAGTAACCCGGCGGTTGGCCGGTCCAAGATGGGCACATGGCGCTCGTAGTCTGCTTTGAGAGTTTTATGGGCATCCCAGTTCAGCAGGCCATCCACTCCGCTAGCACACGCCCCGCAGTAGAGCTGGACAAAGCGGACGCCGCGCTCAAGAAGCCTTCGGGAAAGCAATGCATTTCGCGCATACGCGGCTTCCAGTGGATTCGATGAGGTTGTCCCGTACAGCGCGTGCGTCGCCGCCGTTTCCTTGCGTAAATCGGTGGCTTCCGGAGCCGCCAGCTGCATTTTTGCCGCCAGCGCATAGGACTTCATCCGCGCTGTGATATCGGAGTCTCCCCCAAGGGATGCGTTGAAGTGTTGGTCGAGGCGCTCGAGCTCACGGCGAAGGCGGGCATCGGATGCGCTTACCTTGCCAGATCCCATATTGGACAGGGGCTTTTCCGCGTTGAATGCCGTTCCCTGAAACGCTGCTGGAAGAAAACCAGAGCCCCAGTTTGCCGGACCATTTGGGGGAAGTCCACGTACATCCGGAATCGAGACATATGTCGGTAGGTTATCGGTCAAATTGCCCATCGCCATCGAGAGCCATGCCCCCATGCTTGGGAAGCCATCGAGGACAAAGCCAGTGTTTAGCTGCAACAAGCCTGGCCCGTGTGTTGATGACCGTGCTGTCATGCTGTGGATGAACGCCATGTCATCCGCGTGGCGGGAGAGGTTTGGCAGCATCGATGACAACATCTTGCCGCTCCTGCCTGCCGGACGGAACTCCCACGGTGGCCGCATAATCCGGCCGTTTCCGCCCTGGAAGGTCTTGACTCCCGTGAGTCCAGGCATTTCTTCACCGCTCCGTTTAAAGAGTTCCGGCTTATAGTCCCAGAGATCGATA
>CAIWTR010000578.1 GCA_903915615.1 uncultured Armatimonadota bacterium | reverse complement strand
GCCGCACCGCTTCTCACCCCGTAAGCGCTACTTTGCCGCCGCTAGTCGGAAGCCGATATTGTCTTCTCGCTTCTCGGGAAGCATCCGGTAGCGGTACGCCGTGCGGAAAACATCCGGCCACTCGTTGTACCAAGAGCCTCCCCGGAGGGCTCGGCGCGTACCAGTTGCGGGGCCAAGCGGATCTACAAGGCTGTCTGCCGTGTAGGGCCCATTCCAGTCCTGACACCATTCCCAGACATTTCCGATGAGGTCTCGAATTCCGTGCGCGTTGCTGTGAATCCGGTCTTTGCGAAGCGTGGATGCCGTTTTTTGTGCATCTTTCCAAGCATCCTTGGAGCACCAAAGCTTGCTGCTGTCAAAGGTCGGTCCCCAAGGGTAGTCATCGGATGCCCGCTTGCTTTGCGCCGCGGCCTCCCACTGGGCTTCTGTCGGGAGCATCAATGGAACACCGGATGTCACGACCGCCCATGCGAGAAACCCTGGCTTCTCGGATGTATGAACTGCTGTCGTGATATCGCTGTACGAAATGTTGACAACCGGATGGTCATCCAGCCAGCCCCAAGCCGGCGCAGCGGGCAGCTCTGCATTGGTTGCCTTACAGTATTCCTTCCAGAGAGCAACGGATACGGGAGTCGCTCCAAGCCGGAAAGGAGAAAGCGTTATAGCGTGGCGCGGACGTTCATTCTCTGCGTGGGTGTCATTGCCAAGCTGGTAACGTCCACCCGGGACCTTTCGGAGCTCCTTGCAGTAGCGGGCGAGGTGTGGAAATTGCGCCATCCAGTCTTTTGTTGGATGCTTTACTAGGGGCAGTGCAGCGGCAAGGGACAGCGAGAGAAGCTCTCGGCGCGAAACATTGGATGGAAGTTCCATAGGCTGAACCTACCTTGTTTTACAGTGCTTGTCACAGCTGAAGAGCTAAATGCGTGCCAAGGAAACCTGGCATCCGGTTTACGCGTTCGGTGATCCGCTTGGTGAGCGTGCATCCGATGGGCTTCGCAGTGATGGCAGTATCCTCGATGTTGCGCTTCTGCATGGGAAGCAACCTCCCGGTTAGGACGGAGCGGGTTGTTGCAGCACTCTTGGGTGGCTTGCTCGCCAACGTGAAGTTGTATGAACGACACACAGTGACATTAAGCGGTATAGTTCCATCTGCGGATGAGCATAGACGGCAATAAAATGTACGCGTTGCCACGGCTTTTGGATGTTTCCATCAGTTTTAGACTCATCGTAATTGCCCTCCTTCTCCTGTTCCGGGGATGTATTGTCCCGGTTTCTCCGAGCCAGCCCATTCGAAACTGGGCAGAATCCCAGATTCAGCGCGTTTTTGCACAAGCCCATTTAGAGGTACCGACAAAGGGGCGACGGGCTGGCTCACGCAAAAACCTGAGGGCATTGGTTCGCCGGCGGGTGCGCCGCACGGTTCGTCGCGGAAGAGTCCTTCTAAGGTTTTTAGCAAGCTATGTGGTCACAAACACGGCCTGCTGGGATTGTAAATCTACCGTTCAGTCGCGGGACACCTTTTGCACCAGCGGCACCAGCCCCTGAACGCATCCTCCAAATAGGTTAGCGTCAACGGTAATCCTGACTGCTTGTGTCAGGATGGAACCCTGGATGTTTTTGCGTACAGCTGCCGAATGGAAATGGGCTTATTCCACCATCCCGCTGTACTCCACAGGTTTAGATAATGAATAAGAAATTGAAGTCGTGGCTGTTAGACGGCTACGTAATACCAGAAGGTTATTTTGAGTCCGAAAAGGATGTCAAGACCGAGCACCAGCACACCCACTCGTGGTGGCAGGTGATGTGTCTGACGGGTGTCGACTACTTCTCGACCCTTGGCTATCAGCCAAGTATTGCATTTATCGCCGCAGGCGCGCTCTCGCCCGTCGCAACGCTTGTCCTCATCCTCCTGACCCTCTTCGGCGCACTCCCGATTTATGCACAAATCGCCAAGGAGAGCCCGCACGGTGAAGGCTCCATCAGCATGCTTAAAGGCCTGCTGTCGCGCTGGAATGCACGTCTCTTTGTCCTCGTACTCCTTGGATTCGTGGCGACAGACTTTGTCATCACGATTACGCTGTCAGCGGCGGATGCCGCTACCCACGTCCGGGAAAACCCGTTGTTCCACACCCTCATGGAACACAATCCTGAGGCATGGCAAATCGGAATCACGCTCGTCCTGATTAGCCTCCTCGGTGGCGTCTTCCTTAAGGGCTTTAAAGAAGCCATCGGGATTGCCGTTGTGCTTGTGATCGCCTATCTCGGGATGAACGCTGCCGTCATCGGTAAAGGAATTTCGATACTTGCATCCAACCCCGAGCTGTGGACAAACTGGGGGAATGCTCTTGAACTGAAAACCAATGGCAACCACCTGGCATTGGTCGGACTCTCGCTGCTCTACTTCCCAAAGCTCGCGCTTGGCCTCTCAGGGTTCGAGACGGGTGTTGCTGTGATGCCGCTTGTTACGGGCGATAAAGGTGACTCCGAGGAAGTTCCGACGGGTCGTATTCGCAGCACGAAAAAGTTACTCATCGGCGCCGCGCTGATCATGAGCGTCTATCTCATCGCGAGTAGCCTTGTGACAACAATGTTGATTCCTGCGGAGGCATTCAAGCCGCACGAACCCGCCAATGGCCGTGCACTTGCCTATCTTGCGTATGAGTTTTATGGCAAGGGCTTTGGGACGTTTTACGACATCTCGACGATTGCGATCCTCTGGTTCGCCGGCGCAAGCGCGATGGCTGGTTTGCTGAACATCGTCCCTCGCTACCTCCCAGGCTACGGGATGGCACCCGAGTGGACACGCGCAACACGCCCACTCGTAATGGTCTTTATGGCCATCGCGATTGTGGTGACAATTGTCTTCAAGGCAAACGTCGATGCACAAGGCGGCGCTTACGCTACCGGCGTTCTGGTCCTCATGACAAGTGCAGCGGTGGCCGTGACTATTTCGATGTTCAGTCGGCATGGCATCGGAAAAGCCATCCCGTATGGCGTCATTGCATTGGTCTTCCTTTACACGACGGCTGTCAACGTTGTGGAACGCCCGGATGGTGTCAAAATCGCATCGTTCTTCATCTTTGCGATTCTCGCGATTGCATTTGTAAGCCGGATGTGGCGTGT
>CAIWTR010000577.1 GCA_903915615.1 uncultured Armatimonadota bacterium | reverse complement strand
CGTTGAAGTAGCCGCAAAGGAGGATGTCGACATTGCCATCCGAGTCGTAGTCCAGCAGGCTGGCCGTATTCGTGTTCATCCACTTTGGGAGGTTTGCCGCTGCGGTTACATCGGTGAACGACTTCCCCTGATTGTTGATGAACAGCTGCGAAACGCCCCACTTGTAGACGAGCAGGTCATCCCAGCCATCGTTGTTGATGTCGCCCCAAAGTGCGCCCATCGAGACACCGGTGCCGGTTTTGTTGACATCCGCGATGCCTAATTTGCCAGCAACTTCCTCGAAATTCCCATCCCCGAGATTGCGGTAGAGGACATTCTTAGAATCTTCCAAGGAGTTGGTGAAATAGAGATCCTGCCAGCCATCCTTGTCGAAGTCACAGACGGCGATGGCCGCACCCATATCCGCGACGCGCTCTTGAATCGGTGCGAGCTTCGGGTCGAGCTTGGGTGGCTGATGGACGAAGTCAATCCCGGATGCCTTTGCGACATCTTCGAGCTTGAAACCATAGCGCTCAACGGCTTGTGGATCGGCTTTTGTCGGACCATTTGCTGAGCGGACATTCTTTTTATTGAGCTCAACCGAGCCCCAGAGTAGGCCAATGAATGCCAGCGTGACAACAGCCTGCTTCCACTTCGGTGGGGTTACGGGCTTCATTTAGTGCTTCTCCTCGCGCACGCGCAGCGCGTTGTGGAACCAATGCTGGGTCACGTAGCGCGTGTGGTAATCAATCCAGTCTTCTGGATGCATGTTGTACACCGGGTCATCCTGAAGGGTCATCGGTAATTTGGGATAATCAGCCTTGCTGTGCGTCGGAAGTGGAAGCACCGTTTGGCCAAAGGTGGTGTTGATGTTGCCATCTTTTTCCCAGCCATCCCCGATGAAGACAAAGTCACGCGTAAGCCCCTTGACTGGCGCTGCAACTTCCTCGAAGCGCAGCTGCATTTCATCCCCCGCATTCATGATGACATAGCGGTCATCCACGGTTTTGACCAGCGGGCTGACATCCCCAAAGCGTGTATGGTACCCGCGAAGATCACGCCACACAGGAGCACATCCGGCGAGTTTGTCATAGCTTAGTGGGAGCTCAGGGCTGGATGTATCCTTGGGGCGAACCTCGGAGAACCCGCGGAAGACGAGCTCGGCACCAAGTTGTTTCGCCCGTGTGATCTTGATCAAGGACTTGTCGATGCCCTCTGCCCAGCGGAGCTGATCCCAGAAGATCTCAAGGTTTGTCCGGAGGCGCAGCTTCGTGATGCCCTTAGCGACATCATCAAAGCGCAGAACGATGGTCTTGAGCTTGCCGGCAGGGAAGCCGAGACCGCGGCGAATCGGGACCCACTTGCCGGCAGGGTTGAGACCTTCGAGAACAAGCCCGCTTGGCGGAGCCTGGTCGGGGTTCTGCGACATCGCAACGTTAATGGATGTATCCGTCGGGTGCAGCCAGCCACTTGCAACCACGTAGAGAGGTTTGCCAGCCGGGAGCGATGTGGGCAGCTCCATTTCAATCCAGTGATCTGCCGTCAGGCCCTGATATTTGGAACGTCCAAAGTCATCCACATAGCTGCCTTCACGCTCGGCGACGAGGGATGAAACATCATCACCCTTCCAGCCAACCACTCTAGGGAATGCCTGCGGCGTCTTTGTCGGGATGACATCGAGGAGCGGAGGTGCGACGGGTGAGAAGCGCTCATCCACCCAGATATCGGTTCCTTCGGGATGGTCAACGGCCATGAGTCCCACGGTGTCAAAGAAGTGGGTTTCCTGCAATTCGGCGGTGATGCTCAGCGGGTAGACGCCATTTTTGGCCTTGAGCTGGTCGCCACGGACCTTGACCCAGTCCTCGGTTTGGAGGACGCCGGCCGTATCCTGCGCATTGATTTTCAGGCCAAGTGGGCTACGCCAAATACAGTCGGTGACAAAGACCATTTTCTCGCCATCCCAGGTGAACAGGAATGGGCAGCTACCGCTGAGGCGCTGGTCAGCAACGACGGGGCCAGTTTTGAGGTCGGTACCAGCTTCGGACTGCGCGGTCCCAGATGGCCAAATGATGCGCGCGATGTCGAGGGTGGCATCTGCGCCGAGGCCGATATGGACTTGTGGACCGGTGATGGGCTGCTTTTGATAGAGCAGGCCGGCGCGCATCTCGACTTCGCCACCTATTCCAAATGCGTTGATTTTCACAGTTGGGCTATTTGGCCGCTTGGCTTTAAGCGTAAATGCCTGCCATTTATAGCCCTTCGGCGATGCGCCATTTGCAATAACGACACGTGCATCGGATGAACCGACAGCATCGAGGACGCCATCTTTGTTGAGGTCAACCAATGCCTGAACGGAGCAAGGTGCATCCGGTGCTGGGACAAAGGTAGCCGTGTCCTTTGCAAGGAACACAGACGACGCTGTCTTGTTTCCAACCACGATATCGATGGCGCCATTGTTGTCGGCATCCTGCGCGACTAGCGATGTCGGCTCGGGCTTCCCCGTGACGATTACTTTGTCGGCTGCCCAGGACTTGCCATCACCGGCATCGGCGATGACATGGACCGCACCTGTTTTGTCGACCGCAAGGATATCTAGAGTGGCATCCCCCGTCGATTCGCGCACAGCAAGCGCAGCGATTCCACTGAGGCCTGCGGGTGTCTCGCGCTTTCCGTAAAGACCACTGCGGTCATTTCGGAAAACTTGAAGCGCTCCGTTTGTATCGGTTACAAAGATGTCGTTGTCGCCATCGGCATCGATATCGCACTGCACAAACTTGCTGATGGTTCCGGTGAGGTCTTTGAGCGGACTTTTGACGATGCCAAAGGTGCCGTTTCCACGATTCAAGAGCAGCGTTATCCCGCCAGATGCCGGAGCGACGAGGGTATCGAGGTCGCCATCCGCTTCGAAGTCCACCGTCCAGGCACCGTTTACCGGCACGGCTGCGAGACTCGATAGCCCGGCTTTTGCCGTGCGGTCGGTGAGCTTTCCGCCCGTGTAGTCCAGTGCCCGGAGGCCGCCCTTGGATGCCACTACCAAGTCAAGCTTAAAGTCACGTGGACTGTTGTCGTTGCGAAGCTGGCCGACGGAATCATCGAGGTCTGTTGCTACAACGGACTGAACACCCGTGGGTACTGTAACGTTTGCGGTTCCTGCGGAGAGCTTGCCGCCCGTTGCGGAGATCACAACAGGAT
>CAIWTR010000576.1 GCA_903915615.1 uncultured Armatimonadota bacterium | reverse complement strand
GGGACCCATCGATGCCTTGCGTAGTACAACCGGCTGCACCGTAGATGTTGAGCTTGCAGAACGGTCAGCGGCATTCGGCGAGTCCATCACCGCCCTTGGCGGAACCGTGGGCGAGATCAAAGGCAATCGTGTTCGTGTGGCATTTGCGGATGGCACAAAGGGCTTTGGAACGCTTGTCTTCCGGGCAGCTAAGCTCTCAGGAGCCCAGGTCCGTGGTTTTGCTCCGGCGCAACGTAGCCTTGAGGATGTCTTTATGGAGGCGATCGACCAATGAGTCAGCCCAATGTGCAGGAACCAACGGTCAACAGCCCAATCGCCGACCTCACTTACCGCAACTACGATGGCCCCATCACCAGCCATACCTTCCGCTGGTGGGTTGTCGCGCTCTCCGTTTTGCGCACAAACCTCAAGAAGCCAGGGTTCTGGATCAACGGCGGACTCATCGTTTTGATTTTTCTGTTTCAGGCCCTTCTGTTCTTCTTCTCGAACAATGTGGCTGCACGGATTGGCGGCGGTGGCGCTGCTGGGGATGCTCCTCAAAAGCTGATGTCCTATGGCACGACTGCTTACCAAGCTATTTCCGCTACCAGCCTCCTCGTAACAATTGCCGCACTGATTGTTGGCAGCGGAAGCATCGCCGCCGACAACCGCGCAAATGCACTTCTCGTCTACCTGTCTAAGCCCATCACCAAAGGCGACTACCTCCTCGGCAAATGGATGGGAGTCTTCATGTTGCTGGCAGGCTTGGTCGTCTTGCCGACAATTCTCCTCTGGGTGTTCTATGCAACCACTTACGCCGATGAAGGCTTTTTCAAACAAGAGCCTTGGCTCTGGGCAAAGCTGCTAGGGGCATCCCTAATCAGCCCAGTGCTCAACACCAGCCTCATGATCGGCTTTTCGGCGTGTACAAAAAATGCCCGCCTCGCCGGCTCGCTGTTTGCAGCATTCACCTTCATTTTGCTGACTGTCTCCAACACAGCTGGCTTCCTGATGTTCCGTAATGCAACGCTTGATCAGGACCTCGGTGCTGGCAAAGCCGTGGTGCGTCGGGCGATCACGGTGCAACATATCTCGGTGCGCGGCGTCGCGGATGGCCTCTCAATGGAGCTGCTCGATGTTGACCCCAAGAAGGTGATGGCTGGTGGCCCGAAAAAGCTGCGTAAGCGATTACAGTCACCGTATCCGATGCCACTGGTTGGCATTGGGCTCCTGATGATAATCCTGCCCATTGGCATCGCACGGGCTAAAATCCGCGCAGTGGAGGTCGTTTCAGGATGAACGTCGACAATACCATCCACTTCGAACACGTCTCACGCTGGTACGGCCAGGTCATTGGCCTCAATGATGTGTCCTTTACCATTCCTAAGGGTTTAACAGCACTCCTCGGGCCAAACGGTGCGGGGAAGTCCACGATGCTAAAGCTCGTCACTGGCCAAATAAAGCCAACAACGGGCGGAATTGCAGTCCTTGGTGAGCAACCATTTTCTAATCCGCGCGTTGCACGTAACCTTGGGTACTGTCCGGAAATTGATAACTTCTACGAGGACATGACCGGGCGGCAGTTTGTCGAGCTCATGGCAACTCTCAGCGGCTACAAGGGCCAGGACAAAACCCAGCGGGTACAAAACAGCATCGACCGGGTTGGGATGTCCGACCGCTGTGACCGCAAGCTAGGTGGCTACTCCAAGGGGATGCGCCAGCGTATCAAGGTCGCACAGGCGATTGTGCATGACCCAAAGGTCCTCGTCCTGGATGAACCTCTCAATGGCCTTGACCCTCTTGGCCGGCGGGACATGGTGAATCTTTACCAGCAGTTTGCTGAGGAAGGGATGTGTGTGCTGATCAGCAGCCACATTCTCTACGAGGTTGAGCAGATCACAGACCGTATTCTGGTGATGTACAAAGGGCGCCTCCTCGCGCAGGGCGGTATCAGGGACATTCGGAAACAGATTGACTCACACCCGCACCGCATCACGCTGACGACAGATAATCCGCGGAAGCTAGCCGGTGCATTGCTGCTCGATGACACAGTGATCAGTGCCCGGATGCCACAAGACAACCACCGCGTGGTGGAAGTTGAGACGGCGCAACCGGAAAAGTTCTACAGCAACCTGGCGGACATCATTTTGGATGGTGGCTTTGAAGTGGATGTCTTCCAGGCACCTGACAATAATTTGGAAGCGGTCTTCCGCTATCTGGTGAGCGCATGACAGCCGATTTTCGCCTCTTTCTTAATGCGCTCAAGGATGTCCTGAGCAGCCGTCGGATTTTTGTGGCGCTGTTCCTGATGGTCCTCCCGGCCATCATCGGACTCATTTGGAAATCCGCTGCTGGAGAACGCTTCGAAGCGCTGGAGTCCTATAACACGCTAGCGGCAGGATTGGTCTTCGGATTTATCCTGACGATTCTGTCCGTTATCTACGGCACAGGTGTTCTGAGCCAAGAGCTCGAAGGCAGAACCATTGTCTACTTGCTCACACGCCCCATTCCTCGCTGGCGCATTCTGCTTGCAAAGTACCTCGGGGCCTGGCTGGCAATCACGGTAACGGTGAGCATCAGTGAGGTGCTGCTTGCACTGGCGATGTTCGGTACGAAGCTGTCGGGTGTTCCTTTGATGAGTGACATCAAGATCATCCCACTCGGTGCAGCAGCTTATGGAGCACTGTTCCTCTTGCTCGCCACTCTGCTCAGCAAGCCTCTCTCATATGGGTTGTTGTTTGCATTCGGTTGGGAGAGCTGGGTACCATCCCTGCCCGGTGGCTTTAGCCGCTGGTCAATCATGGCCTATCTCCGCACACTTGCACCACACCTTCAGGAAACGGCCGAATCAACGACCGAAACCGGCGGTGGCGGCGGCGGTGACATCTCCGAAATTCTGATGGCATTCAACCCGGTGTCTATTCCACCGATCACCGCCTGGTTTGCCATCCCAATTATCACGCTGGTATGCCTTGGGCTCAGCCTGTACTTTTTCAGTGTGCGTGAGTACAGCCCGAAGGAAGAAGCCAGTTAAACGAGAGCGCTCAATCGAAAACGAAAACCCCGGCTTCCCTATGGATGCCGGGGTTACTTTTTACTGCAGACAGCTGATCAGCCAATACAAATGAGCTGTGTCATCGTCCGGTGGTAGAGCTTGCCATCCACTGGCGTCGGTGTATTCAGACTCCACGTCCCACCAACGGGGCCGAGGTCGTTCACGCCAAGAATTGCCCGCTCATCCAGGGTACGCACATTCCCATTGAGGACATACGTTGTGCCATTCATCATCGTCCAGTAAATGGCGCCACCTGCAACCACAGGGCTGCCGATGAAGCACCAATACCAGCCATCCCGCTTGGAACGCGTATCCGATGCGACATCGATGCCGCGGCTGTTGATGGTTCGCGCTTCGACATTGGTACCGTACACGCCTGGAGCGGTTGGCAGCTCGAGGTATTCTGTCGCGCCGGTTTTTGTATTGACACGCCCGACGGAATAAAGCGGACCCACGGGACCACCGCCATACTCGGCACGGACCGAGCTAAAGCAGAGGAACCAGTGCCAGTCTCCGACCACGATGTTAGAGAACCAGGCTGGGAAGACCCGGAAGCCCTTTGCCTTGATGTTTACATTTTGCTCGGTCACATACCGCTTAGATGCTTTGTCGTAGCTCCGAACGGTTGCATTCTCACCGAGTTTGTGAACGGCGACTTCCTTACCTGTTCGACTGTCGAGAACACGGTGTGTTCCTGTGTCTTCATCGAGCCAGTAGGCACGGTCACGGTTCCAGTGCATGTTGTAGAGGGCTTTACCCGGGATGTCTGCTTTCCACAGCGTCTTGCCTTCGGAGCCTTTGGCTAGAGACACCAGAGAGAGACCGCTTGGCCCCTCGGGGACATCGTGATGCCCACCACGACCGATCATCACAGCGGGCGTCCCGTTGTGCGTCTTACCAAGTACAGGGGTGTTGTAGTGGGTTAGGCCATCATCGGAGACCCACAGTGTCTTACCCGTTTTGGCATCGATACCGCGGATGTGGTTCCAGGCATCCGCTTGGCGGCGTGGATCGCGCAGATCGCGCGGTTCTACGGAGACCAGTGTGTTTCCGTGAAGGATGGGTTCATATTGCTTATTGAACGGCCGCCCCGTCGTCGGATCCCAGGTTCGGCGCCAGACAACGCTACCATCCGCCGTACAGCAAACAATATGACCACTCGAGTTGGTAAACCAGACATGTGTTCCATTGGTGACCGGAGTAGGAGTACTGGAATCCGAAAAGCCATACGCATATGGGCTCTCTTCCTTCGCAGGCAGGTCGACGGACCATAGAATCTCGCCAGTGCTTGCATCTGCTGCATGCCCAACGATGTTTCCGCCATCCTTGCGCGCGCGTGCATTCCGAAGTGGCTCCATGGTGGTGAAGTAGAGGCGGTCACCATATTTGGCGATGCCAGATTGCCCTGTCTCAGGAAGCTCGGTCTTGAAGAGAATATTGCGATTTTCCGCTACGCTCCAGCGATGCGGTGCGCGCTCCTTCGTCATCCAGCTTCCATCTGGTCCACCAGCCTGCGGCCACTCAGCCATGTTTGAGACTCCTTCGTCACAGCGATTGATGTGACATCATAGCCGACGATGCATGACCTTTCGACTCACAGGGCAAATGCAAAATGCGGCCCCATTGATTGGAGCCGCATTGCAATCTAAAAATGTCCTAGACGATGAAACTAGAACCGGATGGACTTGACCAGCTCGAGTGGCTGTCCTTTACCAAATGCGACATCGAGGCCAAACAAACCAACGCCATACGTTGATCCACGGCTGCTCGAATACCCGGCACGCAGCGCAAGCGGTCCAAAGCGCTGCTCCGCGCCGAGGCGCATATCCTGTCGTCCAAAAAAGTCGGCGATGTCGCCGGCGAGCGTTAAGCCACTCTTTCGCATCGCGACACCCACTGTTGTTGTCTGCACCAATGGATCAATCAACACATTGTTTTGGTCACGGAATGTCAAATCGGGCTTGATAAAGTTTTGCGTCACAAAGCCAGCGGACCAATCCGCACCGAGGAGCTTTGTAGACCCGGTGACGCCGATGTCCGTGGCGATGCCTGTGCGTGAGAGGTTACTCTCTCCGCCGAGCTCAGAGCCTGGCCCGGATGTGAACTCACCATTACTAAAGACAGTCGCCTCGTAGCGGGAATAGACTGCATTGAGGAGCTTGACACGGGCACCAACGGCCATTTTGACCACAGGTGCGGACTTGCCGAGTCCCATACGGACTGCCGGG
>CAIWTR010000575.1 GCA_903915615.1 uncultured Armatimonadota bacterium | reverse complement strand
GTGTCCGCTCCCTTGCCACCCGCCGATGCGCTTACCAACCAACCAACCGCCTCTGGACCGAGCTCAGCAAGCGGCGCCGCCGTCAACAAACGGGTTGCATCAGCAGTAACATCCACACCCGACAGCGACCGCACGTAGTAGGCATATGCACGAATCATCCGCTTCGCCTGAACGCCATACTCCGCTGGAATATGATTCTCAATCCCGGCACAGTACGCAAGACTGAGGTTTAGCGTCGCATCGGGGACCTTCACGCCCTTTGCCTTTGCACGCACCAGAGCATGCGCAACGTGCACACCAAGATATGGCCATTCACGCTCACCACGCGTCCAGAAACCAAAGCCACCACTTGGGTTTTGCAGCTCGGTTAGGCGCTTGATGTCGGCATCGAGGGATGCGTTCATCGCGGCATCCGATGGGACATTTGGCGCCTTGAACGCCACCAGAATATCCCGCAGCGAAACGGTGCTAATCACACGGCTGGCGATTTGCTCCGCACACGCAAATGGATACTCATGGAGGTAAATCGCCGCATCCGTGAGCTCACTCAGCGCCGTGCTGGTAGTCGTGATATCCAAGCCACCTTGGTCCAGCCGGACATTTTTAGGAAGCTGAACGGCTTGCTGCGTGGCTCCGGAATCCACAACGCCATAGGTTGCAAACGATTCACCGCTTGCGGGTGTGTAGACCGGAATCGCGATGGACTGTGCGTCCGTGTAGCGGCCAGAAATGACTGCCACTTGGAAGCGTGCAGTCCCAGGCTTGATCGACTCGGCTGGGAAGCGAACTTCCACCCTGTCTCCAGCCGGGATAGTGACGCGCCGGCCACGACCCTTTGTAAATGCCGTGTTCACTCCGCGTACAGCGACATCCACAGTTATCGGCTGCTCGGTCTGATTCTGCACCACAACCGGCAACTCAAACTGGTCACCCATGTTGAGGAAACGTGGGGCCGACAAGCGTGCCATGAGTGGCAGGCGCGCCAGCAGCTGTGACTCACTGGTGCCAAACTTGTCAACGGTTGCCGCGACGGCTGCAATCCGATAACGGGTGAGGTTATCCGGCACCGTTACTGGAACCGTCGTCCGGCCTGTTGCATCCGTCTGGTTGTCCGTGCTGAATACGGCAAGCGGATCCAGATTCGTCCGCTCGCGGATCACCGCCGGTGCCTCTTCTCCTGCACCAGGCTTCGCTGGAACGACGCCTAACCTGAAACGTCTCGACGCGGATGCGCTTGCTGGCACAGGCGAATCCATCGCCATCGCCGCACCCTTCGCCATCAGGCCGCCTCGAGCGGCGCCGCCTGGCATATTATCAAGACCCTGATCGCGAAATTTTGCACTTTCCTCGGCTGGGACCAACTTGGGATCTTCAAGCTTCATCCATGAACGTAGCTGCAAGGATTGAACACCGGCGTAGCGCTCAGGGTAGAACGCCGCGAGTGGGTCACCAAGCACCCAACCAGCAAGGCTGAGAACAGAGTCATCGACGACGACAACACTGACATCCGCGCCTTGAACAGGCTTTCCAGCGCTGTCACGCACCGTCACGCCAATCTTTGTCGAACCGCCAGGTTCAACCGCCGCCGGCTCAGGGCTAAGCGTTACCGCAAGCTTCTTCTCGGCTTTGCTGACCTTGATCGGGATGCTTCCATCTGCGAAAGCCGGTTGCATGATGCCCTTTGCGGCTCCGGCACGCGCCTTGCTTCCGACGCCGTGGACCTGCAATGTGACATTTGGCAGCCACTCTTCCGTAACCGGGAGCTTGATCACCGTGCCGCCGCGGCGAAGCGTCATCCGCTGGGTCGACAAAACATTTCGTCCAACCACTTGTACAAGGACCTCGGTTGGTCCATAAGGCGCTTGCAAAAGTACATCGGCGGTGCCGCCAACGCTGACTTCGGGCTTACTCGGGATAAGCGTAAGTTCATCCTGACCAAGCTGCTTTTGGCTCTGGACCAGCTTGTCTTCACCGGACACCCAGAAGGTGCGCTCGGTGCGGTTGGTCCGGCCTTTAGCATCGGTGATGGTTGCGACCAGCGTCCACGAACCCAGCTGCTGGGGCACAATCGATGTCTCTGTCCGGCGGCCACCCGAAACCGTCCACGCAACGGTGTCACGCTCTATCTCTTTGTACTCGCCGGCATCGAGGCCCCAAACCTTCCGGAAGGCTTTCAGGCGGATGACGGCATTGGGAACGACTTTGCCATCCGGTGTGACCGCGATGGTGGCGACCTTAAAGGACTGACCGGCATCCACAAATGTAACTGGGAAGTGAACTCCCGCATATGTGTCTGCTGCATGGACAAGCTGCGTCGCTGTCGTTGTTCGCGCCTGGCGGTTGACATCCTGGATGCTTGCTGTTGCGGTTACGCTGACAGGGCTCGCTGGCCGGATGGAATCAACATCGACGTGCAGCCAGTGGGAGCCATCCGATGCAAGGGTTCCGTTATGTTGCTTGACAACGCCACCGAAGCCCGGCCGGCCAAAGCCGCTGAAGCGTCCCATCGGTGCATCGACGACATCCGATACCGCACCGCCGCCGCGCCACCACGGTACCCACGTCCCAAATGTAAAGTCCGAATGCCCCGGAGGGGTATAGGTTGTCGGACTGACGGAGACATTCCAGTTGACCGCGGCGCCAGCAAGCGAACCACCGGCGTAGTAGCTGGCAGAGGTGCTGAAGTCGATTCCAGCATCCTGCATGATGGGCGAGCCTTGCGCCTCGGAGCGACTGGTCACTTCGAAGTCAGGCCGTCGGAACTCCTGAACATTGAAAGAAACACTGCCATCCCCCCACGCAAGCGTCGCATTCCCAGTGTTCATATTTGCCGGGAGCTTGGTCTTGATCGTGATGCCACCGGCTTTCGTTACCGGTGCGGTTCCCTTAGCAATTTCATTGCCTTGGGAGTCCATTAACTGCCAGGCGACCTGGGTTTTGGCGGTTGGAATGATGATGCGTGATTTTGGAGCTGCGGGGCGGACGCGGTGGATGCCCTTGATGCTCACGGTTTCGCCAGGGCGGTACAGCCCACGATCGGTGTAAGCAAACCATAGGGGGGTATCGGCGTAGCCACCTTTGACAAAACCATTGCCATCCCAGCTGTACATCGCACTAGGAAGGAAGGCAGTCTCGCCTGCGGCTGAGACGCGAATCCGCTTACCAGTGGTTTGATTCAGCGAAACGACGGCAAGCCCGGTCGCATCGGTGACACCCGTTTGGCCGCTTGGGATAACGCTGACGCTTGAGCCCTTGATGGACTTTCCTGTCTGGAGATCGCTGACCCAGATATGCATCCTGTCCTGGTCACGATGTGCACTTACACCGAGTTTTGTCGCCTGAACCCAGCACGCACCGTTCATCTTTTCTACGCGCGTGCCGTAATCGAGGCTTGCGCTCCAGCGGACGATGACATTTCCTCGGCCATTGCTATTGAGCGCAGCTGCGAGTGGCACACCGGTTTCTGTCCAGCGGTCCATTTCGCCACCAACGGCGATGTCCTCGCTGCGAATCAGCGTTCCCGGAGGGGTTCCAGTGTTGCCCCCACGCTCAAGCCAGGCAATCCAAGCATTCCAGTCATCGGGAGTGACTTGGTAAAGCTCAGCCCTAAATGTGCGAACATTGTACGTATTGAATGTCACACGGGCAGGCGCAGCAGGATCGGCGATAATCATCGGGTCGCGTGGACCGATGATGTTTGGGAATCCCGAAACAAGCTTGAATGTTATTGGTTCGGTGGCAGCGAGTGACTGACCGTAGGCATCCTTGATGCCAGGCTTTATCCGAACGGTATAGGTGGTTCGTCCTTTAAATGCGCCCTGAAGGGTGATGCTGTTTCCCCCCGGGTAGAGCTCAAACTGGTC
>CAIWTR010000574.1 GCA_903915615.1 uncultured Armatimonadota bacterium | reverse complement strand
TACAGTTCACCACCGGCCCGGATGGCGATGGCTCTCTCATCCGCGCGCTCATCGATGAAAAGACAGCCTCCCCGGATGCCTTCGCGGAAGACTTTCACCACTATGGGATTGATGTCACCGCCGATGGCAAAATCTCCGTGGTTGACCCCAAGTCAGGCGCGGAGCTCATCGGCACCGATGCTGTGAAATGCATGGTAGATGACCCTCGCCTTGTTGGTGTTTTCGTACATGCGGGCCGGTATTCCATTAAGTGGAAGGCAGCGCAGGTGCGCGCTGCGTACAAAGTCTATTGGCCGATGGACGCAGAGATCACGCTCCAGCTAGCGGGCAACCCGACAACCTGCAAGGTCTCGGACATCGTCCAGTCGGAAGCCGGTATCACCACTCTCCTCGACCGAAAGATAAACCGCGGGAACATCCGGGAATTCCCCGATGTCGTCAACCGCATCGCGAAAGCACATGGCTGCGAGACGCTGAATGACATCCAAAAGTACGAGAAGGAAATCGTCGCCGCGATGCGCTACCGGGTCGACTTTCTCAAAGTAAATGACCTTGGGCAACCGGCAGATCCGCCGGCAGATAGCAAAGCATTGAGTGCATCAAGGACGTCGGATTCCGGACGGAGCAACCGCTCCACAGCCAGTTTGCCCAGCCGCGCCGCAAAGCCACGCTCAAAGCGCTAAGCAATCACGGTCTCTACTAGTATCAGTGCAAATCCCATTGGTTGTCAGCAGGGGATTGATACGTAGAAGCAAAGGTTGCCGAAACCGCATGTCCATCTAAAAAGAGGACGAGCGTTCGGTCGTGATACCGATGTTTTGAGATGCCTGTGTCCCAGTCTCCGCAGCCGTTTGTGGCGGGGAACATCGAACACGGAGGTGTCGCAATCCCAGCCCGCCAATCCGTGGAGCTTCCACTCCCAGCGGCTGGCATCCACACATCCAAACACACATCGAAGTACTCGCTCAGCCAGAACGGATGATGTTTATCTGGAAGTGGCGTTGGTGCCACCACGCCGCTGACACGCTCCCAGTTATCCGCGCGCAGTGTTGAGTAAACGGTCGCAGCTGGCTTACTGACGCCAGCCAGCGTGCAGCGAGTTGCTGTCAGCAGGCCATTCGCGACAAATGATCCCCAGAGAGCGGGCTTTCCCAGCTCCGAATCCGATGGGTCCCACCAGACATTCCCTGACCGGGAGATTCCGCGCCCCATGCGGATATAGGCATCCAGCGATTCCTGATAACTACTCGTCGCCCAATAGCCAATCGTCGTTGGCTGCCCGGTTGACTCGGTCTCCATCGTCATCGGCAATGACTCATCGTAGTCCTGTGCATACATCAGCATCGCCGTCCCTATCTGCTTCAGATTGGACAGCGCCACGGTTTGCCTGGCCTTCATACGCGCTTGCGCAAACACAGGAAACAGAATTGCAGCCAGAATAGCAATAATTGCGATGACAACCAACAGCTCAATCAGCGTAAAGCCAGATGAGGCATCACTACGAACCGATCGCTGAGAACTTCGAAAATGAGATTTAACTATGGTAAACATTGACCAAAGTTTACCGCAGTTAACTCCGCGTTCTCAACCACGTAAAATTACGAGGATGGACATAGTTAACGCGATCTAGCATCACCAACCTGAGCACTAATCCACCCTTGCTGGCTTACTAATATTCGTCTGAAGCAGCCCCGTCGCCGCAAACCCGGCTCGCATGTATATCCGCGCGGCCGCATCATCCGCCGCCGTGAGGTATGCAAGAGTAATCCCACAGCTCTGCGCAATCTGGAGTAAATGCGCCACGACCTGCGTCGCAACCCCGCGCCCACGATAGTCCTGCAGCGTGCAGATACCAGCGAGCTCTGAGCAGCCATCCACCGGCAGCGTAAGCATCCCCGAGCCGACTGCGACACCATCGATGTACGCCAACACCTTAGGCATCCCACTCCAGCGAAGCTGCGCAGCCGCCGCCGCATCCAGCGTTGGCAGAGGTGCATCCGGATTTTCAAACGCCCGCTCACCGATTTGCATCATGGCCTGAACCGCGCTTGCAGGAGCATCATCTAAGATAGCCACAGTTTGGATATCCGTATTGCTTATAAGCGCTGGCGCCGAATCCAGCTGGCATCCATACACCGCATAAACACCTTCCGTGCTCCAGCCCAGCTCTTCGAGCAACGGGATAAGGCCATCCCCCGCTTGGTGAACGGCTTCCAGACGCGGTGCGCGGCTGCAGGTAGCAAAGCTGGCTTCCATGGCCGCGATATCACTTCGCAG
>CAIWTR010000573.1 GCA_903915615.1 uncultured Armatimonadota bacterium | reverse complement strand
TGCCGTCAAGCTGGATGGCAGTGTCATCTACCCGCCGTTTTTACGCGACATCCGCACCGGTAAAGTCGATCCGAAAAATCCAAAGGTGCTATATCAAGGCATCCCGGTGGATCTCGCCGCGAATCACGACTGGGAGGACATCACTACGGATGGCACCAACCTCTACATCGCGGATACGGGCAACAACGGAAATGCCCGGCGTGACCTTGGCGTCTATGTCGTTCCTGAGCCTAATCCGATGGCTGCCGAGCGTGCTACTGCAGTGCGACGTATCAGCATCCGATACCCTGACCAGACCGCATTCCCGGATCCGCAAAACTGGCAGTTTGACTGCGAGGCGGTTTTCCACTACCGCGGGCGGCTTTGGTTTCTGACCAAGCACCGGATGGCGGGAAAGATTTCGATTCCGCAGACGGGGACAAAGCTGTACTCCATGCCAACAAAGGTTTTGCAAGGCGATGTGAATGTTCTTGAAAAGAAGGACAGCCTGCCGGATATGGGCGGATGGGTTACGGGAGCATCCGTGTCTCCCGATGGCCGTACCCTTGCCGTTTTGACCCATTTCCCCAAGGCGAGTGTGTGGTTTATCGAGCTGGATGGCAAGTCTGACAAGCTTTTACAAGGCAAGAAACGTCAGGTCGTGATTCGCGACTCAGGGCAGTGTGAGGCGGTTGCATTCGATGACAACGACACCGTGATTGTCAGCAATGAAGAGGGTCGCTTAATGTCGGTTGACATGCCTCGCTGAGGCTTACACGTTGCCGGGGCATTGTTTGTAGCAGATATAGGGTACGCTAGGAAAACTCCAGCGATGAGGTGATGGGTATGAAGAACATCTTTAACACGTTTTTGGCACTTGGCCTGCTCGGCGTTGTGACCAGCGCACAGGCTGGCGGACCAGCACCGAAGAGTGTGCACGACTTTACGATGAAGCGCATTGATGGCAAGCAGCAGAAGCTGAGCGCCTACAAGGGCAATGTTGTTCTCGTCGTCAATGTTGCGAGCAAGTGCGGTTTGACGCCACAGTACGAAAAGCTTCAGGGATTGTATACAAAGTACAAAGCCAAAGGCCTGCGTATCGCAGCCTTCCCAGCAAACAACTTTGGTGGGCAGGAGCCAGGGTCTGACACCGAAATCTCCCAGTTCTGCTCGCTCAACTACAAGGTTTCCTTTGACATGTTCAGCAAGATTAGTGTCAAGGGAACAGATATCCATCCGCTTTATCAGTACTTGACAACATTGCCAAAGTACAAGGGCGATATCGCATGGAACTTCGGCAAGTTCCTTGTCGACAAGAATGGTCAAGTCATCGCGCGCTTTGAGCCTGCAACAGACCCAACTGCTGAAGATGTGGTCAAGGCAATCGAGGCAGCACTCGCCGCTAAGTAGCTTTTCGTTTCTCGCGAATGCAAAGCCACTCCGTTGATTACGGGGTGGTTTTTCATTTTCACTTGAACAATGTTGACTTTTGATTGACGTGATGCATTCGAATAGAGCATGTGGCCAAAGCAATCGAGGGCGCACTCGCCGCTAAGTAAGCTTTTACTTTTGCAGTTTGAGAGCCAACCGCAAGCCCAACGCTCCCAACAAACCTACATCAGCTTCATTCCAGCAGGAATCCACACATCCACGTGGTAAATAACACTATGTTCACCCGCACCACCCAACAGTCTTCCACCGGGCTGCCTCTGCGCATCGGTATCGCTACGTATTCGCTTCGGATGGTACCGACCGACCAAGCAATTGCCGTCTGCAAGCGCCTTGGAATCGAAACCTGCTCCATCAAGGATGTTCACCTTCCCCGCAAATCAACTGCGGCTGAGCGCAAGGCTGGCTACCAAAAGTGGATGGATGCCGGGATCACCCCCCTCAGCGCAGGAAACATCGCGCTTCCGGACAATGAAGAAGCCATCCGGGATGCGTTTGTCTACTGTAAGGAAATCGGCGTACCAACCATGGTCTGTACGCCCGAAATCGCATCCCTTCCACTCCTCGACCGCCTTTCACAGGAATACGCCATCAACATCGCTATCCACAACCATGGCCCTGAGGATAAAAAGTTTGGCGACCCGGATATCGTGATGGGCCATGTCGGGAAAATGAACCCCCGGATGGGCCTCTGTGTCGACATTGGTCATGCGGCACGCAACGGCAAGAACCCGGCTGACCAGATTCGCAAGTACCGTGACCGCGTCTACGATGTGCACTTCAAGGATGTCAAAGCTGGAGCAAAGGGTCTCGCTGTCGGCTCGGCCATCGAAGTCGGCCGCGGCTCCCTCGACATCGCAGGCATCTTCAAGGCCCTCATCGATATCGGCTTCACCGGCAATGTCGGCATCGAATACGAGAAGAGCGATACGGAGCCCATCATCGGTTTCGCAGACTCTGTCGGCTTTATGCGCGGAACGCTTACACAGCTGCGCAAGCGCTAAGCTCCAGCGTCCTAACTACGAGACGAGGCCTGGCGGACGTGTCCCACGTCCCCTGGCCTTTCCCGTAAGCGTATCGCCAAGCTCAACCCGGGCACGCTCCGCCTCCGCCAGCATCGCGCGTAAAACCACCGGACGCTTCGCCGACATATCCAGCGTTTCACCCGGATCGGCATAAATGTCATACAGCGCAAGCGGTGTCTTCACATTTGTGTAATTGACTGGCTTACCGCCCTTTGCCATCGGCTTGTTGATCAATGTCCGGTACGTATGCGGCAAGATAAGCTTCCAGCGCCCCTTACGCACCGCCTGCAGCTCATTCGTGTTGTAGTAGGTCCAGTAGACGCGCTCATCGCTGCGCGATGTGTCGCCAGCGGCAAGGTTTTCACCGATATCGTAGCCATCAACGGCATGCTTCCCCGGAGCCGCTCCTACAATTCTGCGCAGCGTTGGAAGAATGTCAATCGTCATCGCAGGCTGGGTTGTCACCATCCCCTGTGGAATCACCCCCGGCCAGGATGCGATCATCGGGACACGGATTCCACCCTCCCAGCTCGTCCCTTTCCCCTCGCGGAGCTCTCC
>CAIWTR010000572.1 GCA_903915615.1 uncultured Armatimonadota bacterium | reverse complement strand
CGTGCGGGCGGACGCGGCGGTCCGCCCCTAGACGGAATTCATCGTCGCCACCAAGATCCAATCCAACCGACCAGCCCCCCAACGCGATGCGAGGTGGGATGTTGAACGCGAGGGCCGGGAGCCGAAAGTGTCGCAAGGGACAAAAATGGAGCCAGTGTGTACCGGCGACTTCGGCACGAGCGCGAGGCACCCACTTCGCGAGCGAGTTGAAAGCCCGATAAGCAAGTCGTTACCGCGGGAGGGCGTGGTAGCCCTCCCCTACACAGAAACTTGAATGCAATAAGTCAATGAAATCGGTCAGAACAGCGAATCATCTTGCGAAACAAACATTTCCTAATCGCACGGGAGCAAAACCCACACATCAGGACGGCCAACATTACAGTGCACGGCACGGGACACAAAACTCATCCCAGCCCAAGATAAAAAGATAGCCAGACGTGCAGCATTCCATGCGGCAAACTGACGCGTACCACTTGTCGACATACCAGTGCGGAGCGAAACAGCCGGGATCGGGTGGAAGATAAGCTGCACCGCTGTATGCCGTGTTTCCTCATCGTCCTGAATACCAGCCAGCGCCCGGATCGCGGCCACAAGGTTGTCTCGATTTCCATCATTCGTAACGGCGGCATCGAGTTGCAACACCGCATGCTGGGATGGTTTTGGTAGGAAGAGTAGCCCAATAAACGATGTTAACGAGAAGTAAAGCGATGTCGAAAGCAAGCTCGCTACGCTCCCCGTCCCGCCAGCAAGCACAACTGAAATCGCAAAACCACCGATATTCCAAGCCAAAGCAAGTAACACACCGTTTCGCCGGAGCCCGGATGCAATCGCGTAACGGCGTCGACTTTCCATCACGTTCAGCAGCTTGTTTGAAAGGATTGGTTTCCAGTGCATCGGTAAAACCACCGTTTCGCTGCCCGGAAATCCGGTAATCCCACCCGTTCCGTAAGGCCCCTGTCCCGTCAGTCCATCCGGAGTGCGCTTAAGACCACCGACAAACATCGCAAGCGGGAGCTGACACGTAATAAGGAGCAGCTGCAGTGCCACAAACATCAGAATCACACCGACATTTCCGAACCGTACGTGCATCTCGATGAGCGCCAGCCCACAGGCGACGTAAACACACCCCTGCGCGAGGATGCCACGCACAAGGCGATAAGCGAAGTTTCCAAGCTGCGGAACATCACGATGAAATACACGCTCAAGCAGATATCCACCGATGAAGTCAAATGGCAATGCGACCGCGGCGTACAGACCAAAGATAAGCAAAAGCCCATTTGCGGTATCTGCGATGTTGGTCGGTGACATCGAAAAGAACAGCTGCGGTAACCTCAGCGCGAGGGCAAGGATACACAATGTCACCATCGAGCCAACGGTTGTAATCCCCAAAAACAGTCGAGCGCGGGCGTACGTCAATTGCATTCCTCAGTCATTTCCAGCAGTCTGGTGTCAAAGCAGCTATGACGCGATTACATCCACAACGCTTGCACACTGCATAAACAGTAATGGTGGTGATGCCGGTTCCACGAACTATTCGGACTTGGGTGGATTGAGGCGGAATTCGCTTCGCGCACCGTGACGGGATGGCTGATGCAATGTCGCGCGACTCACTCTCATGCACGGAGACTCTAGTTCTAAAATCGCGGAATGCCTAAGTCGAGCAGCCGCCGTTGACGTGACATCTACAAATGGATAGAATCTGACCAATCGGTCAATTATGTTCCACGGCAGCGTCGCACGGATACCAACATGACAACCAATCGAATCACATTCTGTATCGCAACCACTCTCGCCGCAGCACTCATCGCCGCCGCAGCCCGCGTCCCCACAAAAGCCGATGCTCGCCTCACAGAAACAGATTCGTCCACCGGTCACGCTGCGTTCCTAAGCCCACACATCCACCCCATCGAAACCACAAACACACTGGTCTATGTCGCAAACACGCCCGCGGGGACCATCGATGTCATCGACCAGAAAACACAGACCATCACCAGCCGCATCCCGGTTGGGATTGAGCCGGTTACTGTCAAGCTTCGCCCGGATGGACGTGAGCTGTGGGTGTCGAACCACATTTCTGACACGATAAGCGTCATCAAGATCGAACCAGGGAACCCGTTTCACCACACTGTTATCGCAACGATTCAGGACATCGATCCCGCAACCGGCTCGACGCGCTTCGATGAACCTTGCGGCATCGCCTTCGCAAGCAACGAAAAAGCCTATGTCGCGCTTTCATCAGAAAACAAAATCGCCGTTATCGACACCAAGACACGCGCGATTTCGAAATACATTCCGATCCCTGCCCAGGACCCGCGCAACATCGTCGTCCGGGATGGCAAGCTCTACGTCACCGCATTCGAGTCGGGCAACCAGACCCAGCTCTCGGGTGGCGTCAAGCCGCTTGGGAGTGAGCTGGCCACCTTCGATGCCTACCAACACAGCATTCTGAACAACAATGTGCTGTCCATTGGGCACAAAGTCGACATCGTCAAGAACCCGGCCGTCCCCGACCGTGACCTCTTCTGCTTCTCGACCAGTAATGAAGAGCCAATGAGTGCGACATCCACGATTGGGACGCTGCTCTATGGCCTTGATGTAACATCCGATGGGACCATAGTCATCGCGCAAACGGACGCCCGCAACGATGCAAATGGCAAGTCAGGCACGAAAAGGCACGGCCTCAAAGAGCTTGAAAACAGGCCATTTCTAAACCGTATTTCGCTTATCACACAAGGGAAGACGGGTGCCAAGGCAGACATTCGGCATATCGACCTTGATCCGATTCTCCCCGCACAGCCGACGCCCGCGACCGCGCTCGCAACGCCAAGCGCCGTCGTCACCCTCCCCAATTCCCCGATCATCGCCGCCGTCGCCGCTGGCTCCGACACCCTCTTCACCCTCAACACCGCCACGGGAAAAGTGGTCAGCCGCACACAGACCGGCGCATCCCCGGATGGCATCGCAGTCACGAAATCCAACATCGCCTACACACTCAATGCCGCAGACAACACGGTTTCGATTAGCAAAATGGATGCATCCGGGAAACTCTCGCCGGCAAAAACGATCGCGCTGACAGACCCAACACCGCATCGCTTCAAGCTCGGACGCAAAGCTTTCAGCACCGCAAAAGCGAGCAGTAATGGGACATTTAGCTGCGCGAGCTGCCACCCGGATGGCCATACAGACCAGCTCCTCTGGGTACTGGATACCCCAATCGTCGGGGGCGGTGATCAGATTATGCCCCGGTCAACGATGCCGACGCGGGGCCTCCAAGACACAATGCCTTTCCACTGGGATGGCATCCCGGGTGACCCGTACGGCGGCATCAACTCGGCAAGCCTCGCCCGGGATGTACAACCAAACAGCGATCCTGCCCGGCCGGTGACATCGACGCGCCAGCTCATTGACTCAGGGCTTGCATCCACGATGCGCGATTTCAGCGACAACGCCAAAAACGATGAAGGTAAAGACGGTCACCTTTCGAAGTCTGAGCGGGACACGATGGCGGAGTTTCTGCTCGCAATTCGTTACCCTCCCGCGCAGCGCCGGCCATTTACCAACACGGTTACGAAGCGAGCGCTGCGTGGCTTTGAGCTCTTTCATGTGCTTGGGGATGACGACCCGGGTAAGTCCAGCCCCAATGTATGCGGGGACTGCCACCGGATGCCCTATTTGGTGTCGACGAATACTCCGGGAACGGGAATGGATGCGCCGACGTGGCGCGGCGCCTTCGACCGCTGGCTGATTTTGCCGCAAGGCCGTCTGAACTTGGTGGTGTTTGACTTCTATAAAGACATCGCAGATCGGGGCGCGCCGGAAGAGGAAATCTGGCGGATGTCGTGGGGCGGGCGTGAGCGCTTCAACCCGGTTTGGAATATGGTCACCGAAGGAAGCACGGGCTATAGCGGGACATTTGCGCGGCAGCTGACACTTGGCGATTTTTCATTGAAGGCTGGACCGGCAACGAGTGCGTTATTGGATGCGATGGAGACGTCCGCATCCGATGGCGCGACTGTCCTCAAGGTCATGGGTACGGTGGTGGTTGGCGGAAAAGCTAAATCGATTGCGTTGACATTTGCGAATTCTGCGTATGTAGATGCTGCATCCGGGACGCAGTGGACGCGCAATCAGCTGACCGAGCTGGCGCAGACCGGGAAATGTGTTGCCACTTTCACAAGCTACTTGGCATCCCGTGTCCAGGCGGATAGTCCCCAGCCTGCGATATGGTCACCGGGTCCGATTGAGGTCCAACGTGGCCATCAGGTCTTCCCGCTGCTTTACCCTGGCAACCTGTCGGTTACGCTTGCGGCCCGCAATGTCCAGCAAAGTGCAACCGTCTACGTGGATGGCCGCCGGGTGGATGCAAGCGTAAATGTGTCCGCTGCAAGCGTAGCGATTTCCCTAAAGACCCTTCCTGCGAAAGGCTGGCATTTGCTTCAGCTGCAAAACCCAGCGGGGTTGTTCTCGAATGAGTTTCTGGTTCGTGTCGACACGGATGCAAAGTCTGGCGATTTCAACCTCCGGGATGCCCTGCTACGCGGGGATGACCGCTTGGCTCTTAACCTCCTCGCGCATGGTGCGCCGATCAACAATCCCGGGGATGAGGGCTCAACTGCGGTGCACTCGGCGGCATTCTTTGGACGGGAGGAGCCGCTTGCATATATGCTCAGCCACGGTGCCGACCTGAAGAAGCGTAACGGCGGTGGTCAGCTTCCAGTGGATGTCGTAAGTGGTCCCCTCGATGATGGCCTTTACGGTTTCTATACCGCCATCGGACGCGCGACTGGTGTGGAGTTTAAGCGAGATGTTCTTTCCGATGCGCGGAGAAGAAATGCGGAGCGTTTGCGGAAGTAGGCCTAACCATTTGACACCCCTCTAGGCTGGCATGCCAAGTGACGCTACATTGAATATATCCAGCCCACCATGTGAAGCGCGGTGTTCGCCGCAGGCCGGAAGCACCAGCGCCCGTCAACAACCATTGGTTGTGGAAATGAAAGCCCGATGGGCGCCTTGGTGACGGCCGAAGGCGGATATCGCGCGAAACCATAAGGGATTGAAGGCCGAGCCGCGACCACGGGACCGTACAGCTGCCACACACTCCCGTGGTCGAGCACATTTCTAACCTAAAATTCCAGCTGCTTCAGAGTCTTCATACCAATGTACAAGTGATGTGGATCATCCAGAAGCTGTTCAAATCCCCAGTCGAGCCCGAGATACCACTCTTTGGCGGCATCATCGATGGCATTGACAACCAGCGCATAAATCCCGACATCCATGGAGGCTGTCAACGTCTGCTTCATCGCCCGCAACAGCATCCGTTTCCCAAGTCCGCGACGCTGAGCTGCGATGTCTACAGCTAGCCTTCCAAGTAGTACCACGCCAACAGGGCCACTTGGCAACCCCTTTGCGGGGATGATAACCCGTTCGATGGTCCGTGTAACCAGCGTGTAGTAACCAAGGATCTTTGTATCCCCGGCAGTCGCAACGACAACATGCGTCACGCCAACATTTCGGTCCATGTTTTGCCGAGCTTGGTGATGCAGGAAGTTATTCAGGGATGCATTGCCGCAGTCAAACCCAGCCCGGTCGTGATGCGTTTGCAGCACCTCAACGACAGGCACGTCTACCAGCTGCCGGCGGTATCGTTAGCAGCATCCAGTTTGTAGCGTTCCACCGCCTGCTGAAGTGCTGCGGTAGGAGCCGCTCCGACATCGATGTGTGCAACAAAGCGTTCAAAGTCACGTTCAGAGAGCGCAATTGTCGCATGCTGGGCTAGTACCAGATTTGCCTTTTCGGCAAGTGCGAGCTCGGTGAAGTCCGTGATGGACTGGCCGAGAAGCGCGGCAGCTTCTTCGGCGCGTTGCTTGATGCGTACATCGATTCTGCAGCTAAGCCGAGCGTAGTGAGTTTCATTTGAAATAGATGCCATCGTCATGTCAGTCCCCCATTAATGATGTGGCATTATGCCACACAGGATATGTCGACAGGGTGCTCACGTTTTTGACCTGCCACTTTACATAACGTACAAAAACTAGCGATTACTACACTGATTGCAATATTTTTTGTGACTATTTGTAGCTAAGACGTCGCGAGTCCACGCCCACTAGCGGAGATGACAACCCGTTCCCATCGCGTGGTTGCACGCTCTGTGCTCATGCGATAAAGTCGGCACAAGGCGGAATCCACATTGTCGGAGGTCCGTTTTTTGTATTTAAGTTCAGTCAATTCTAATGGTTCTTCTGGTCCTCTACGTGCCGATTCGCTTGTTCTGAATTCCTTGTATATTGATTTTAATATGCAAGAAAATACGAAGAACAATGCCATCGCTTCCGCTAAAAGCATTACATCCCAGGTCATAGAACTAGTTAGGGCATCTGGGTTTGTTCGTGCCAGGGATATCGCAGCAGCCGGCATCGATCCAACACATCTTCAGCGTCTCTATGAAGCTCGCGTGCTGTCAAGGCCATCGCGTGGCATTTATGCAATGCCAAACCACGCAGATGCTGCGAATGCATCCCTTCAGGAAACAATGATTCGCTTTCCAAATGCAGCTGTCTGTTTGCTGTCCGCGTTACGTTTCCATGGAATCGGTACACAAAATCCGCAAAAGCTATGGCTTGCCGTTCAACCCCGAACACATCATCCGTCCCCAACGGATGTTGCGTTACAAGTCGTCCAAATGAAAGCGGAGCTGTTCGACCTCGGAATCTTGACTATCAGCGATGGAACAAACTCATTTCGCATCACAACACCCGCTCGGACCATCGTGGATTGTTTTCGCTATCGCAACAAGATTGGAATCGATGTAGCTATCGAAGCTCTTGTATCGGGCATTGAACAGGGGCTCATCAATCCTGCAGAGTTGGATGATGCAATCGATCTCTGCCGAGTGCGCTCCGTGATCCAGCCATACCTCGAAGCAGTGACCAGCCGGTGACGAATGACGGCTGTCTCCTCTTGATACATCCGACTTAGCACTGGTTTCGCAGCCAGAATGATCAAGTGCCCCACCGGTTTGAGGTTATAGCGAGTCTATAGCCTTGGTGGGTTCTATTGAAGATATTTCAGGTCAGATCAGCGGCTGAATTGATCAGTGTCTTACCCGCGACAGGTTCAAATCCGTTGATTGACGAAAGAGTAGCATTTATGGTTTGCCACTACGTATGCCTCTCACAATTCGTTTTTTTTTGTGTTCATGCGTCAAGCAACCACCGGACCAGTAGACAGCCCCACTCACCGAAACAGAAAGTCGCTCTCATCACAACGTAGCGCTGCACTATTCAAGTAGATCAATGGAATTCAAATCAGCTGCAGCGTCAACTGACAACAAAAGCATATAGCGCATTGAAGTCACCAATGTCGGCTAGGCGTAGCGCCTGTATATACCGTTCTCTGCGTACGTCATTATCGACACCTAAAGCTCTGCCCCACGAGAAGCGCGGCTCACCGTGTTGCAATAACAATAAGTCAGTCGCCAGGCGGGCGTGGCGTCCGTTGCCATTTGGGAACGCGTGGATGGCAACCAGCTCATAATGAAAGTCCGCGGCAATCTCAACCAAGCGACTTTGATCAACTTGGATGCGGAAGCGAATGTTGTCACAAAGCTGCAATAGTCTTTGCTGTATGGCAAAACTTGATACTCCGATGTTCGTGTCGTATCGACGGAGTTTTCCAGCCCATTTCCACGTCATGTTAAACATCCGGCGGTGAAGCTTTATCACGTTGGAATAAACAAGAATGTCATCCTTTTCGGAAAGGCGCGAGGACGCCCAGATCTCAGCCAACAAAATGTTTCGGGCTTCGAATTCGTTTAATTCAGCTTGCGTCACTAAGTTTGGAATGAGGCCAGCGGCCGCATCCGGGTCTAGGCGCGTGGTCCCATCGCTCATCTACATCACTCATTTGTGTTCCAAATCTCCCTGCTGAGCGTTCGTACTAACTCACCACTCAGAACCTCAACTTCGCTCTCAAGCACAGCAGCTGTGTTACTTTGCCCCTCAAGGGCCATCGATGACTGGACGATCCCGATGACCTCTTCCGCGCGAAGCTTTGCTTGGGAATCGAGTATCTGAGAATAAGTCGTCTCAGGAACGATGGCATAGACAAGCCGACAGCTCATCGCACCAGCCAGCCGCTCAAGTGAGTTCAGGGTGATCGTGCCATCCCGTTCAGACTGTTCGAGCTTTGCCACAGTGGATTGTCTGATGCCTAAGCGATGTCCAAGCTGCGCGGCGCTCATCCCCAGCATGTTTCTAACTTCTACAATCCACCCTTTGCCAGGCTTCGGTGGAAGCGATAAGTCAGCGAGGCTGCGGTCAAGCTGTCGCCGGCGAAGCGTATTAATCTGTCCTCGGTTCATTGGTCACCCCTTTTCCTAATTACAGCCTAAAAACTATATATTCACACATATAATACTCCCTATATACGATATTTATTAATGAGTCTCAAAATCTCTTTCAAATACTTAACGCTTAAAACTTCGCGATTACTACACTGATTGCAATATTTTTGTGACGCTTTGTAGCTACGGTGGCTGACGACCACGCCCGCCCGCGCACTACGATGACCGAAACTCCAGCGCGGGCGGACACGGCGGTCCGCCCCTACGCAGAAATTGTCCACGTAACCAAATTCACGACAACCAACCAGCCCGCCGACGCGATGCGAGGTGGGATGTTGAGCACGAGGGCCGGGAGACGAAAGTGTAGCAACCGATAAGAGTGGAGCCAGTGTGTACCGGCGACTTCGGCACGAGCGCGAGGCACCCACCACGCGAGCGAGTTGAAAGCCCGATAAGCAAGTCGTTACCGCGGGAGGGCGTGGCAGCCCTCCCCTACACAGAACATTTGACATCCGTCACGCAAGCGTCATCCATATCAACGACGCCTTCCTGTGCGGGCGGACACGGCGGTCCGCCCCTACACGGAATTTGTTTCCATCAAAAGCTAAATCGTCCGTACCCAGCCTGCCAACGCGATGCGAGGTGGGATGTTGAGCGCGATGGCCGGGAGACGAAAGTGTAGCAACCGAAAAGAGTGGAACCAGTGTGTACGGGCGACTTCGGCACGAGCGCGAGGCACCCACCACGCGAGCGAGTTGAAAGCCCGATAAGCAAGTCGTTACCGCGGGAGGGCGTGGCAGACCTCCCCTACACAGAGAATTTGACATCTGCCCAGCATCCATCATCCATAACAACGGCGCATTCCCGTGCGGGCGGACACAGCGGTCCGCCCCTACGCGGAGGATTTGTCGTTGAAAAGGCATTCCAGATTTCGAGCCAAGTCCTGTAGTAGCCCAGCACATCCACGCCCAAATCTAAACACAACACATCTCACGTCCATCGCCGGGATATCATAAAACACATCCCGCTCCCGCCAGAGGCACACCCATGGACACCTTTGACCAAGTCCCCTTCAGTGACATCGAATTTGCAGATAACCCACAGCCACGCTGCCCATGCGTCCTCGTCCTCGATACCTCCGGCTCGATGGGCGGTGCTCCCATCGCTGAGCTCAACCGCGGTCTCGACACCCTCCGCGCATCCCTCGAGCTCTCCGACCTCGCATCCCAGCGCGTCGAGCTCGCCCTCATCACCTTCGGACCCGTCCAGCTCATCAGCGACTTCTCCACCGTCGTCGGCTTCCGCCCAGGCCAACTCCGCGCCGCCGGGCAAACTCCGATGGGCGAAGCCATCGAAAAAGCCATCACCCTCCTAAAAGACCGTAAACGCCGCTATAACGAAAATGGCATCCCCTACTACCGGCCGTGGATTTTCCTCATCACGGATGGCGGTCCAACCGATGGCTGGAAGACCGCCGCAAGCCTCGTAAAAGCTGGCGAAACCAACAAAGAGTTCCTCTTCTACGCCGTCGGGGTCGAAAATGCGAAATTTGACATATTAAGGCAAATCTCTGTCCGCGAACCCCTCAAGCTCAAAGGCCTAAGCTTCGACCAGCTCTTCGTCTGGCTGTCGAACTCATTCACACGCGTCTCCGAGAGCCGCGTCGGGGACAAAATCGCCCTCGAAAACCCCACCGGCCCAAATGGCTGGGCGGAAATCGACTAACAAATGTCCTGGAAATGGATGGCGGCGAAGGCCACGGGGACATCCCATGTGCGCACCGGGAAAGGCTGCGATGATGCGTACGCCTGCTATCTATCCGGTCCCGACCGCGACTTCCTCGTTGCGATCGCCTGTGATGGCGCCGGTAGCGCATCGTTTGGAAATGTCGGAGCCCAGCGAACCGTGCGGCGCCTCGTCGTCAGCATCCACAAATGGCTCATCGCAAATGCGAGTATCCCACCCGATGCCAACATCCGGAAAATGCTCTCACAAGTACAAAATGAGATCGCAGAGCTGGCGATGTGTCGAAGTGCCGAACCCCGCGACTTCGCAACCACCCTCGTCCTCGCGATTTGCGGTCCCGAGCAGAGCGCATTTGTGCACGTCGGGGATGGCGCAGCGCTCATCCATCACCTTGAAACAGACATTTGGGAGTGCATCCACTGGCCGCAGCAAGGCGAATACGCCGGGCAGACGGCATTCCTGACAGACACACCTGTCGCCGAAATCGATGTCCAAATCACGGAGACAGCCTTCGATCAGGTCATACTGTTCACGGATGGCATGGAGCGCCTCCTCCTCGACTTCAGCACAAAATCTGCAAATCAGGCGACATTTGCAAGCCTGACCCGCCCTCTGCAGACCGTTCAGATGAGTGGACATCAGGCAGCACTCAGTGCATCGCTTCGCGGACTCCTCGATAGCCCCGCCGTCAACAGCCGCACGGATGATGACAAAACGCTGCTCATCGCCGCCCGAACGCAATGAGCATTAATGTCCGCTGCGCTGGCAGGTTCATCACGCTGACAAAACAGATCGGGTCGGGTGGTGAGGGGGATGTTTACCAGCATCCGACCGAGCCCGGGCAGGTGATCAAGCTCTTCAAGGAGTCCAATCGGAGGGTGAAAGCCGAAAAAGTCGCGGCGATGCTGGAGCTTGTCGGGGAGCAGAACACCGGTTTTGCGACATTTCCGCTCTCGCTGGTGATGGACCAATCTGCGCAGGTGGTTGGTTACGCGATGCCGAAGGTGATGCAGAGCGAGCCCATCAATGACCTCCTCAGCAACCAGCAGCGCAAGAAGACATTTCCCGATTCCGACTATCGCTTTCTGGTGCGCGTCGCGCTGAACACGGCGCGTGCCGTCGCCACCATCCACAAGTTCGGCTGCGTCATCGGGGACATCAATAGCTCAGGGATCTTCGTTTCGCAGGCTGGCTTGGTGACGCTCATCGATGCCGACAGCTTTCAGTTCACGCACAATGGCAAGCTCTATCCGTGTACGGTTGGGACGGGCGAATACACGCCGCCGGAGCTACAGGGGGTGGACTTTCGGATGGTCGAGCGCATGCATGACCACGATGCGTTTGGCCTTGCGACGATGCTTTTTCAGATCCTGATGCTGGGGCGACATCCGTTTGCGGGGGTGCGCCGCGGGGGTGAGGCGCGTATCGAGGATGACATCAAGGGCTACGCCTTCGCATATTCGGTCACGCGGACGACGCCACTCACGGCCCCACCAAAAACGAAGCGCCTGACGGATACGCATCCCGCGCTTGCAAAGCTGTTTGAGGTGACATTTGATCCGGTGTCG
>CAIWTR010000571.1 GCA_903915615.1 uncultured Armatimonadota bacterium | reverse complement strand
TGGCTACACCGGCTTCGTCGGCATCGAGTACGAAGGAAGTAAGCTCAGCGAGCCAGATGGCATCAAGGCCACAAAGAAGCTGCTCGAGAAGATTCGCACCGCGCGCTAAGCGTCGTTGTTTCAAAGATCGTAACCGCCCGGAGGTTTGTCCACCGGGTGGTTTTTTGTTTGTGGATGTACGGGAATATTCCTTGCGATACAGGCTTCGTAGGCATCGAGTACGAAGGAAGCAAGCTCAGCGAGCCAGATGACATCAAGGCCACAAAGAAGCTGCTTGAGAAGATTCGCACCGTGCGATAAGCGTCGACGTTTCAATGATCGTAACCGCCCGGTGGGTTTTCCACTGGGTGGTTTTTTCATTTTTTCTCATTTGTGACGTGAGCTTTTAACCTTCGCATCGCGCGCGAGGAGCAACCACTTTCGCTCGGAGAAACCGCCTTAAGTTCTAATCAGGACGGTTTTTCATTTACATCACTAAAATATGCATCGTAGTAAGTATGTGCAATCTGCAAGCAACATCGACCATGACTGCATTAAACTTGATGTGCATGAACCGCATGACAACACCTTCAAATTGGGAACCTATCCAAACATGTAGAGTTTCTATCTTCTGATGGATGTCAACACGCCCGGCACACATCGTGCTAGTAATGACATGACAATTCGCCGGCACTTTGCCCGTATGAATACCAGTATTCATCCGGTATTGTAATTTGTACGGATGCCGCGGCAGAGTGTCAAGTATATTGGCACCGCATACAGGAATGACAGTAGCCCAATGAGACCGAAATCATCACAGCCAACAGCGCCTCAGCCACCAACCGCCGCACAGCAGGAGCGTAACAAGATGCTGGCGCGCCGTCAATACGTGCGATTTGCCTTCTATAAGGTCGATCCCGTCTGGAGACGTCTCCCCGCAGAGGAGCAGGCAGAGCAGAAGCTCGAGCTCGCAGATGTGATCCGGTCGTTCAACCGCCGGATGCTGATGCGCCCCTACAGTCTGATGGGCACACGTGCGGACTCCGAGCTCTTGCTTTGGCAGATCGCGGAGACACCGGATGCCTTCACGGAAATGTCCACCGCCATCGCCAGGACCCGCATGGGTGGCTACCTGAACATCGCCTATTCCTTCTTCTCCCAAACGAAGCGGTCTGTTTACGAAATTCGCGGCGTTGAGGATGCAACCGAAGAGGAAGAGCGCCTCGTCATCGACCCGAGCGAAGCCAAGTACCTCTTCGTCTACCCATTCATCAAGACACGTCCCTGGTACAAGCTCTCGCACCACGCCCGCCAAGGCATCATGGATGAGCACATCGAAGTGGGACGCAAGTATCCATCGATCCGCTTGAACACGACCTACAGCTTTGGCATCGATGACTACGAGTTCATCGTGGCCTTCGAAACGGATGAACCAAGCGACTTCCTCGACTTGGTCCAGGAGCTGCGCGAGACCGAATCCAGCCTCTACACGCTACAGGACACGCCGCTGTTCACCTGTACGAATATGCGTCTTGAGGATGCACTCGACAGCCTTGGTGGACCAGCGATTGCTGTTCCGCTTTCAGAGACAGTAGCACGTGAGGTCTGGGTCGAAGTGTGCCCGCTCAGCGAGTTTCTGCCTGGTCAAACCCGAACCGTCTTCCTCGAAGGCAAGATGGTCGGCCTCTTCAATATCAAGGGTGAGCTCTACGCCATCAACAACCGCTGTTCGCATGCCCGCGGCCCGCTCTGCGAAGGCACGATCAACGAGGATGAATGCTCTGTCATCTGTCCTTGGCACTACGGAAAGTTCGATATCAAAACCGGCGCCGCAATCGATGGCGTCGTTCGCAAGCCGGTTGAGACCTACAAAGTGGATGTCCGTGATGGCATGATTTACGTTGGAACGACGATTGATGGAGCAGCAGAATGAGTATCTATGGATCCCAAGCGGTAGACTCTCCCCGCCACGATGACGCCGCGCAGACATACGATGCGCTCCTCTTCCTCTCCTTTGGTGGACCGGAAGGCATGGATGATGTCATGCCTTTTCTGCGGAATGTGTCGCGTGGACGTAACATCCCAGATGCACGCCTTGCAGAAGTCGCCCATCACTACGAGGGCTTTGGCGGAGTATCACCAATCAATGCACAAAACCGTGCACTGATTGCTGCGATGGAAGCCGACTTTGCCGCAAACGGAATACACATCCCAATCTACTTTGGCAACCGTAACTGGCACCCGATGGTCACCGACACCATCACCCAAATGAAAGCCGATGGCATCAAGCGTGTCCTAGTGTTTGTCACCAGTGCATTTAGCTGCTACTCAGGTTGCCGGCAATACCGTGAAGATGTCACGAATGCCCTTGAGCTTCTCCAGCTCGGCAAGGATGACATCCAGTTCGACAAGATTCGTGTTTACTACAACCATCCCGACTTCATCGGCACGATGGTCACGAAGACAAACGAAGGCCTTGCAAAGCTTCCGGAATCCGATGCCCCTGTGCACTTGGTGTTCACCGCACATAGCATCCCGAACAGCATGGCCGCAGGCAGCGATTACGAAGTTCAGCTCAAGGAAGCCAGCCGCTTGGTCGCGGAAGAAGCGGGTGTACCGGATTGGAGCCTTGTCTACCAGAGCCGGAGTGGCCCGCCACAGATTCCGTGGCTGGAACCGGATGTCTGCGACTACATCGATACCCTCGCAGAACAAGGCGTCAAGCGCATCGCGATTATCCCGATCGGCTTTATTTCCGACCACATGGAAGTGCTATTTGACTTGGATAATGAAGCGCTTTCAAAGGCTGCCGAGGTTGGCATCGATGCGGTTCGCATCAGCACGGTGGGCACGGATCCACGCTTTGTCGGGATGATTCGTCAGCTGGTCGTTGAGCGAATGACAGAATCGCCAGAGCGCAAATGTATGGGTTGCCGTGGACCAAACCACGATGTTTGCCCGGTCGGTTGCTGTGCAAAAGGTGAATCGGTGCGACCGAGGCCAGCAGCGAATCCAGTAAGTTAACTATTGTTACGCGTGTCCTTATGTGGCATGAATAATGCAACTTTGATGGTGTACAGGCTGAGCATTGGTCTGACATCACATAAATATTGAATCGAGAATTGTCGTGTTATTGCGTAGTGATGCGTCCCAACAGTCTATCCATTACACAGCGTCATCCATGATGGCTTATCCTTTCGTGCAGGCAGGATTTCCAGCATGAAGATGATTGCCGTTGGTCTTAACTACAAGACCGCACCCATTGAAATCCGCGAAAAGCTGACAATGACGGGGTGTGTGCTCCGCAGTACCCTCGATGATCTCAAGGCATTGAAAGTCGCAAGCGGTGGCGGTTCCAAGACCCAGGTCGTGGATGAAGCCATCATTCTTTCGACGTGTAACCGCCTCGAAATCTACGCAGCAGCCCGCGACTTTGAAGCGGGTCTGACGCAGATTGAGCTGTTCCTGTCGCGTCTTCAGAACATCCCCTTGGATGACCTTCGGCCGCACTTGTACTCGCTCTCCGGGGATGCAACCGTAACGCACCTGATGCAGGTTTCGTGTGGCTTGGACTCGATGATTCTTGGCGAGGCGCAGATTCTTGGGCAGGTTACGGCGGCGCTGGATGCGGCATTTGATGCTCAGACAGTTGGCGCGGGACTGTCCCATCTGTTTTCCCAGGCGATTCACGCCGGCAAGCGGGCACGCACTGAAACGGTTATCAGCCGGCACACGACCAGTGTTAGTCATGCAGGCGCATCGCTTTTGGTACAGCAGTTTGCACCCGATGTTCGCCTAAACGTCTTGATTCTTGGTGCGGGTGAAATGGCCGTGATGGCTGCACAAGCCCTCCAGCGCCTTGGCGATCACCGCTTGGCGTTTATGAACCGGACGTTCCACAGAGCTGAGGAGCTCGCTGCGGAATTCGGCGGTATCGCGATGACTTGGAATGACCTTGACATGGCGCTCGAGGTTGCGGATGCAGTTATCTGCTGTACAGGAGCCCCGCACATCGTTCTGGTCAAAGAAAACATCGCAACGGTTCAGGTAACCCGCGAGCATCGTCCTCTTGTGTTGATGGACATCGCTGTTCCACGCGATGTCGACCCTGGCGTCTCAACCATTGATGGTGTAAAGCTGTTCGACATTGATGACCTCCAATCCGTCGTCGACTCCAATATCGAGCTGCGCCGCGGTGCCATCCCGGCCGTCGAGCGGATTATTGAAGAAGAAGTCGTCCGTTTCAATGGCTGGCTGTCCAGCCGTGCCGTCACGCCTGTCATCACTGAC
>CAIWTR010000570.1 GCA_903915615.1 uncultured Armatimonadota bacterium | reverse complement strand
CTGATGGCGCATTTGGGAGCTTGATTTTGTACTCGGATGCGATCAGGTCGGCATAGTCTTCAAGGCCATGTGGGCCATTGATGCCATCGGCGAACACCCAGGCATCGGTGATGACCTTCTCGCCAGGTTTCAACACTAAGCGGCCGTAGTTAAGCCGTGCTTCCAGAATGAGTTGGCCAGCATCTACATGGACATGCATCGAGCCGCTACCCCGGTTCTGCGTCAGCCACCCAGCAACGCTAGCATTTGTGCCATCCGGATGAGCGATGGCCGCAAACATGTGCGAGTCAGCACCTTTGGTGATGTCCACCAGGCCATCCACGCCAAGGATTCGATGCCCTTGAAACTTGGCCGCAGGTCCAATCACTTTACGGAATGAAAGCGTGGAAACAACCCGCTCGGTATCGCTGCGATTCTCGAGGACCCGATGCGTTTTCGTAAACGGCGTGCCTTTGATACGGGATGTGACATCTCTATCGAAGCGGGATTCGCTTGCGTTATTACGGGATGACTGGACAGACATTGGGATGCTCCAAAGCGTGCAAACAACCGCGCACGTTGGTCGCATCATACCGGGTTGCAATAAAGACCATTCTTACAAGGTTTCCCGACGACATCCATTATTCAACTCAAACAGTTCAGCATACATATTTGCAATAATGATAATAAGCATCTAGTATGACTATACACCGTATGAATACTGTAGAAGCCATCCTGCATCCGATTCGTGGAAAGATTGTCGCGCTGCTTGAATCAAGGCCGATGACTCCCGCGATGCTCCATGATTTCATCTCACAGCACCCCGGAAAACAGGCATCGATCACCAGCATTTACAGGCACATCAAAGTGCTTCAAGATGTCGGATTCGTCGAAGCGGTGAAGCGTGAATCCACCGATGGCGCCCCTGCAACCTACTATTCCATTGTCGATGCGAAACGCAATGTTGACCGGGATGCCGTTACCCACGCAACCCTAATGCCCCTCATATCAATGTTGTCCTCAGTCGTGACTGGGCACTTTTCCCGTCATGCAGAGCGTGAGGAAACACCCCTCCCCGTCGACCGGATGGCGCTCTTCGGCGCAACCATCAACCTGACGACTGACAACTACAAAGCATTCAAGGATGCTGTCTATGCAGTCATGTCACAAACAGGGCCCGCCGAAGATCCCACCGCAACCCCTCAATACATCGCCCTCTTTACCTGCCCTGATCTGATCGCCGAGGCAGCTGCTCCCACCAGTGAAAGCACAAACCATGATTGAAATCTCCAACATCTCGAAAACCTACCCAAATGGCGTCCATGCACTCGACAATGTCAGCCTTTCCATCCCGGTTGGACTCTACGGACTCCTCGGGCCAAATGGGGCCGGCAAGTCATCACTGATGCGCACTATCGCAACCCTGCAGGAGCCGGATAGCGGCAGCGTTTTGCTAAACGGAGTGGATGTCATCCGCCAGAAAGACGCGATGCGCGCAACGCTTGGCTACCTCCCGCAGGAGTTTGGCTTCTACCCAACGCTCAGCGGCGAGGCAACGCTTGACCACTTCGCCGAGCTCAAAGGCATCAAGAATACCAAAGAGCGTAAAGAGCTGACGGAGACGCTACTGCGGCAAGTAAACCTCTGGGATGCGCGCAAAAAGGCCGTTGGCGGCTACTCTGGAGGTATGAAACAACGCCTCGGGATTGCGATCGCCCTCGTCGGGAACCCGGGCGTGATCATCGTGGATGAACCCACAGCCGGCCTCGACCCTACGGAGCGCAACCGCTTCCTAAACCTCCTCGCCGAGGCAGGTGAGCGCGCGGCAGTCATCCTCTCTACGCATATCGTTGAAGATGTCCAAGAGCTCTGCGAGCGCGTTGCCATCATCGCCAAAGGGCGGGTCGTCGCGCACGGGACGCCAGAAACTGTCATCGCAGATGTCAGCGGCAAGCTATTCCGCCGGACGGTCGCGAAGCACGAGCTTGGTGAAATCGAGAAAACCCTGCAGGTTGTCTCGAAGCGCCTCGTTGCCGGAAAGCCGGTTGTGACCGTTACCGCCGATGAATGTCCAGCAGGATTTGATGCCGTCAAGCCCGGCCTCGAAGATGCTTACTTCCTGTTCACAGCGGATGGCGCCAAATGAAAGCCATCATCTTATTCGAACTACGGTTCCGTCTGAGACAGATCAGCACCTGGATGTTCGTGCTGATTCTGGCCATCATGAGCTTTTGTGTCGTCGCGACGGACTTTGTGCAGGTCGGTGGCGGCGATGGCCCAATCAAGGCAACCAGCCCTGGCATGGCGGCGATGATTCTGACGATTATCGCTGCCTTAGGATCCATTATCTCTGCGGCACTTGTCGGCACGGCGATTCAGCGCGATTTTGAGACCGGGACGCATGACATTTTGTTTGCCACCGGGATGCGCAAGCAGGACTACTATTTCGGCCGCTATATCGGCAGTCTCCTAGTGTCCTTCCTCGTCTTTATGGCTTTACCACTTGGGATGATGATTGGCTCTGTGATGCCGTGGGTTGACCCAAATGTCCTGGCACCCTTTGACATTCGGACATATCTCAATCTCTACAGCGCGCTGCTTGTCCCCAACCTCATCCTCACCGGTGCGCTCTTCTTCGTTTTTGGTGCGGCAAGCCGCTCTGTGATGGCGATTTACATCATGGGTGTCTGCCTCTTCGTTGGCTACGCAGCCAGCCAAACGCTCATCCAAAGCATGGACAACCGCTACATCGGGGCGCTTCTCGACCCGTTTGGCCTCGCGGCGATGCGCTACGATGCCCGCTACTGGACCGTCTTTGAGAAGAACACACGGCAAATCACGCTTGCG
>CAIWTR010000569.1 GCA_903915615.1 uncultured Armatimonadota bacterium | reverse complement strand
GGCACGATGCCCGTGCGCTTTGTCACTTCGGATGTCTGCTTGTCTGGCTGGCTGTTCGGTTCACGATTGTGGATACCAGAGACGGTACGGCTACCCGAGATCGATTTCAGATAAGAAAGGACTTTCATATTGTCATCCTAATTCACGAACCCGATGCGAGTCAACTTTTGGCACAATTGGCGCCTATTGAAGTACATGGGGCATCCCAAGAAGTGAGATGTTACGTGAGCCGATTCTTTTGATGCTTGCTACTTACGTACATCTTACGAAAGATAACTATTGTTTAAGTGTTCATAGTTGTAAGTAATCGCCCTTGGCTTACCGAATATTCAGACGAGGCGATAATTATGAGAATCAGTTTAGATGAGCTGGGACTTACGAATCCGGAGCGTGCGGATGAATTTGCAGAGCGCTGCGCGTTTACAAAGTCATTGACAATTCGTATCAGTACTGACATTCTTTGGTCGAGTGATGACCCTTCGGATCGGGCTTACGACTGGCTTGCCGTCCTCATGTTTGGGGAGTTTTTGGCGACGTTAGAGACACAACCCTCCTATCGCGTCGTTCAGGTTGGTGATGCAGTTATGGCCGTCGACTTTACGCTCAAATCCAACATCACCGCGACAACCTTCACACGCATCATGGAATACGGAGCAGCCCTTCTGGCATTCCAAACCGATGGAACAGCAACGTGTCACTTTGCTGCAACAGACATCATGGACTACGAGACAACAATCTTGGAATTCCAGGAAGAGATTCAGAATCGTGTTGCTACCTTTGATGACCTTGCAGCGCGCTATGCAGCAGAGTTCATTGCGGGTCAGCAAGCGGATGGTGAACCTTCCAATGAGTACACCGAGCGCTTGAGTAAGTGGATGGACGTTAACATCCAAGCACGTATCTCGGCATAAGGGGTAATTCTTAACTGCAACCGGTCTGTCTTCCAACTCGGGGAGACAACGTCCGCTTGTCAAACTTTGGACAAATCAACGCTCACCTGTAGGCCGCTCACGGGATCCTTCGTTAGTTAATTTCACTGAATAGTTTTACGTTTTAGTTGGCACAGCTGTTGCTGGGCTCCCTTTGTATCGCTGTGGATGGATGTGTAAACAGATGACGCTAACACTTGAAGAACTTGCTATTGTTGATGGACAACGCTTATTTTCGACCCTTACGGGCAGCAATTCTGCTGACTGCCTGACCGTCAGAATAGGCACGGATATGCTGTGTAATGACCGCAGCGATGCAGATTGTGCGTTTGACTGGCTTGCTGTCCTCATGCTGGGTGAGCGGCTAGAAGCGCTGGGATGTAACCCTACTTGGGCTCCGGTTGGCGAGACGGGCCACATCTTGGCGGTTGACTTCAAAATCAACAACCGAGTTGGCGAAATGGAACTTGCCTACCTTCGTCAATATGCCGCCGCGTACCTCTCGTTTTACACAGATGGCCGGTATGGTTCTAACTCTGATGCCGAAGAAACCTTTGACTACGAGACGGAGCTGTTGAACTTTGAAGACAACATCCAAACCAACGTGCAGCGGTTTCATGACATCGCAAAACTCTACACCGCGTGTTTCGTTGGCGGGTTGCGTGAAAACAACTTAGGCGCGGACTACGTCTCAATGCTTGGAATCCACCAGCTGCGGTTGAAGAAGTGGCTGGATGTCAGCGCGCTTAGGTGCAGTGCTTAGCGTTACTTTTGTTTATAAGGCGTAGTGGACTTGAGCCCGCTTCCTTCCAATATCTCATACAGGGCTCCGGGTTTGAGCTTGGCGACTTTGTCCTCTGTGCCACTTGGCCACTTTATAATGGCTGAATACTCACCCTTGGTATCCCCTGTGCCGAAGATTACCCGACGGTCACTGGCTGAGAGGTAACTGGACCCGGCTTTTACCCAGTCGACTTGCTTTTGGCCATTCGGTGAGATGAGTGTGATACGCGCGTGGCTGCCATCCGCATTAGACTTACGCCCCCTCAACTGGAATGAAACCGAATTCGCAGTGGCTGACCCGCGGTTAACGAACAGCTGTGCAGGGGAATTCTGGTTCGTGGCGAGGACATCGACAAATCCATCGTTGTTGATGTCAGCCGTTGCAAGGCCCCGAGAGATAACCGGCTCTCCAAGTGGTCCCAGCGCTTCGGGCGCTTCGATCGGCGAAAATGTCGCATTTCCAGCATTACGATAAAGCCGTTTTGCCTGCTTGACGCCAACTGATTGCTTTGTGTCCACGCTGAGCTGTACGTGACCATCCGCCGTCATCAAGTCCTGCCAGCCATCATTGTCGTAGTCAAGAAACTCGCAGCCAAACGACAGATACTTCATGTGTGCCTGCGCAATACGACTGGTATCTGCGGCATTTTCGAAGAAGCCATCCCCGATATTCTTGAACAGAGTGTTAGGCATCCCGGCAAAGTTCGTGACAAACATACTCGGGCGGGATGTCCGGTCATAGTCTGCGATGGCTATGCCCATGCCGGCCATGAGAGAGCCATTCTCTGAGTAAGCGCACCCGGCCTCAACGGCCTTATCGGTGAACTTCAAGCCTCCATTGTTATGCCAGAGAAAGCTTGGGGAGAGGTCATTTGCGACAAAGATATCCTGTTTGCCATCCTGGTCATAGTCCACAAATGCAACAGCTAGGCCGCGCCCTTTGTTAACCTCAATGCCGCTCGACTTCGTAATGTCTACAAATCCCTTGGGAGTGTTCCGGAAAAGCCGATGCGTATCAGCATCGTAAATCTCTGGCGTGCAGTAATCCCGCGTGCCTTGCGCATTCTTGCAGGGCTTATCGTTCTCTGGTGTCCACGGCGAGTAGTAACAAATATAAAGGTCCAAGCGGCCATCATTGTCGATGTCGCCAAAGGCGGCGCTTGTCGCAAAGCCTGTGCTGTGTGTCTTCGCGAGGCCAACACGCTCACTGACATCTTCAAACTTGCCAGACCCGCCAAGGTTTCGGAACAAAAAATTTCGTGGATAAGCCGTAACCAAGATGTCGCTATAGCCATCGTTGTCGTAGTCGGCAACCGCAACTCCATGGGCAAACCCGAGGTCTTTGTCCAGACCACTGCCTTCAATGGCAGCTGCAAATGTGCCATCTCCATTGTTGCGGAATAAGCCTGTCAATGCGCGGGGACCGGTGAGCTGATCCACCGATGATGCCCCTGGCTGGAGCAGGATCACATCAAGGTTTCCATCCCGGTCGATGTCAACAAACCCGCCGCCGGCAGGCGTGCTTTCAATAAAGTAGAGTCGCTTTCCGCCAATGCCTGTGTCGGCGGTGAAGTTGATACCGGCCTGCTTGGCGACATCCACAAAGAGGGATGACTTGTAATCGTTAAAGGAAGGCGCAGCTGGAGCTCCAGGTTTGCCGGATTTGGCACATCCTGGGATCAGCAAGCTCAGTGTAATGAGGACGGGAAGCGGGCGGCGTATTCTCATCGCGATGGTCCAGAGTTGGTGTTGGTGGATGAGCGCATCGCTGACAGCTTCTGCATCAGCACCTGCCGGTTGTTTTCAAGCTTTTCGAGCTTCTTCCAAGCTGCATCGATTTCCGGGTCTCCTGGAGTCAGCTTGTCAGCATGGTCTAGGTAAACGCGGGCATTCATGGTGTTCCCGATGCTCAGACTGAAGAGGCCGGTTTCCTTGAACAGCGCTCCATTCTTCGGGTCAACTGCGCAGCGCTTCATCAGGCCACGCATTTTGTCGTTGTCCTTGCGAAGGGCTTCAAAGCGGCCTTGTGCCAGCTTGGCTTTGGCGGGCATTTTTGCCTGCGTGTATGCATTTGCGAGCTCAAACTGGATGTCCATCTTGCGGGGCATTTTCTTCGCTGCATCTTCCAAGATGGAAACTGCCTTCGAAGTATCGCGGATTCGAAGGTAAAGCTTTCC
>CAIWTR010000568.1 GCA_903915615.1 uncultured Armatimonadota bacterium | reverse complement strand
TGGAACCAACAGTACAGGAATCTCCCGTATATAGGTGTGCTGAAGCGCGATGTCTATGCGCCGGCCGAATAGGGAGAATGCGGTATGTCAAGCGATAATCAAGACCAGCCGGATGGTGGGGATGTACAGCCTGGCGGATTGCGGCCGCCCAGTGCTGAGCGCATCGCCGATGTAACCCTTGGAGCAGGGGTTGTTGCGATAGAAAAACTCGAGCAAGTCGCGGGCGACTTGGACAACCGAATCCGCCATGCGTTGGCAGATGCGCCCCAGTTTGTTGACAGTCTTGAGGAGAGGGGACGGCCTATCCGTGACCGAATCCTAAACCTGATTCGTCAGCGTCCAACCGTCGCCGATGTCTTTTCTGCTGCCGCGCGGACTGAAGATCCATCGGATGACAAAATGACCGCCCTTGAACAACGGGTGATGGAGCTTGAGCGGGAACATGCTGCTGTTGACACCGATGATTCCGATTCTTCTAACAAACCAGAATCTCCCGAAACAGCATTAGACAGCTCAGAGTAATGCCTGTGATTTATCTTGCGTCCGCCAGCCCACGCCGTCAGGAACTCATCCGCTATTTAGGGATTAGCCCAAAGGTTGTTGTCAGCAATTTTGATGAAGCCAGTTTGGCACACATCAAGGACCCGATTGTGTATGTGGAAGCCGCTGCAACGGGAAAAGCAGCTGCTGTAGCCGACCAATACCAAGGAATCGTGATTGGTGTCGATACCGATGTCGTTTGCCCCGATGGACATATACTTGGTAAGCCCGAGAATACAGAAGCGGCAATCGCCATGCTGAAGCAGCTTTCCGGGCGTACACACTTTGTTCACTCTGCAATCGTTTTGGTTGATTCAACTGTTGAGCCGCACCGTGTCTGCTCCGAAATCACGACGACGCGCGTGACCTTTGCTGATATTCCAGAAGACCAGCTCAAGGCCTATGTTGCGACGGGTTCGCCTTTTGATAAAGCAGGTGGCTACGGGATGCAAGACCAAGCGATGGCATTTGTGGCATCCATTGATGGCGATCCAAGCAATGTCATCGGGCTTCCTTTGGTTTCATTACGACGATTATTATCCAACTGGAATATATCTATGTTTGCCGAATTGCCGAGCGCGGAATAATCTGACCCTGTAAATGAGCCGTTACCTCGATTTTTCTACGACTGGCGAAGAATCTGCTGTCGCCGAACGTTGTAGACACACCCTGCAACGTATCGGTAAAGTGCAGAGTTTTGACGTCTCTGGTCGCCTGACGGGAACCATCCCAATCGAGGGCTGGGTGGCAAGAGTCATCATCACTTGGAAGCCTGGTCGGAAGCCTGGGAGTATCAAGGTTGAGCTGGAAGCCAACTCGGATGACAAGATCAATCGCGCCGCGGATGCCGCGATGTATAAGTTTGTCAGCGCCTACAAAGGCAATCTGAAATCGAACTGGCCAGCACGCTTGATACTGATTGCAATACTCCTCCTCGTCGGTATCGCAATACTTGCCTTAAAATCCGCATCCGTTTTCTAAAACCCACCGTACAATTGCATTATGGATGCAACTGAATTCGATGCCGATGAAACAGCGCTGGAGCGATTCGCCAGACTGTATATGACCCCGGAAGAGACCATCAAGCACTGGGATGCCTGGATGAGTACGCAAACTGAGACCACACAGGCTGTGATGGCTAAAATGGCTGCGACTGTGGCAGAAGAAAATGAAATCACTGTCGATGAAGCCAAGCAGTACTTGTGCGTCCAAAAGGTCATCGAAGATGTCGGCGTTGGCTGGGTGGAAAACTGGCTGGATGCGTATGACAAGGAGCAGTTCATGGCTACCCGTACGCTAAAGCCGATGATG
>CAIWTR010000567.1 GCA_903915615.1 uncultured Armatimonadota bacterium | reverse complement strand
TTCTGCGATGTAGCCACCAAGCCAGGTGAGGGAGTCTCCGAAGAAGGCGATGGTGGTGGCAGGGCGGATGGGAGATTTCGGACCTGTGATGTCATCCAGGCCCCGGATGTTAAAGACCTTTTCGCGTGCGGTAACGGCTTGTTCATCGATGGCGAAGGGCAGGTTTGTCGGTGTGACCATCGCGCCGGGTGTGATGAATCCGGGTGTTGAGGAGACTGCGCCGTACAGACCACGGGGGAGGCCGGCGGGGTTGAGGAAGCCGATTCTGCTGAGGGTTTCGCTGTCTGGTGTTGCTGCGATGGCGAAGCGCGAGACATCGGGCTTGAAGTTGAGGATGCTGAGTGTTGCGCCTCGCGAAACACGGATGGCATTGTTGGATGTCAGCTTTAGCGAGCTTGCTCCGGAAAAGTCGATGCTTGCATGGTTGCGTATTTGGCAGCCGGCGATGGTTTCTGTGACGCCATTTAGGACGATGCCGGTGTCTTTTGGCCCTGTGAACGTAATGGTTTGTGTGTCTGGGAGGGTTTCATTCGCATGGAGGTTTACGATGGCGCGATCCCGACCCCCGACGACGAGGGGGCCTTGGAAGGCATTTTCTCCTGCGGGCAGTTCGATGTCCAAAACGCCCTTGCTGAGCGTGAAAGTTCCGGTAAATGGGTTGGCGCGGTCGCTGCGAAGAATGCTTGGTGCAACCTGAGGGACTCCGCCTGACCGCCATTCGAATGGGCCAGATCCGCTGATCCGACCCGAAAGAATGGTTTCGTTTCCACCACCGGTGTCGACCAAAAAAGCGTGGGCACCGATGTCGACTGTTGCCGACAATTGTCCAGTACGCCAGCCAAACGTCGTCGGTCCAGTTAGGGTGAATGCCGCGGCACCACGATGCGCATCGTGTGGGCTTTCCACCACGCCTTGTATAGGAATGGCCTGAAGAGCGGGCGTGGCACGCGGCTGACCAAAGGTGACAAGGGCGATAAGTGGGATGGCTAACATGCGCCTGTGTATCGTATTTGACGATGAGAGGCTAGCGGTGAAATTGCGCTAGCGCAGCGTGATGTACACAGCAACCCCCAAAAGTAGCGCTCCTGCAGCGACAACAAGCAACCCGCCGGTCCGGATACGCTTGAGAAAGAAAAGTAAGCCAAGCCCGCTAAGCGAGATGACAGTGAGGAGAATCGCAGCTGCATCAATGAGGATGCCCCAAGCCTTACCGGAATAGCGACCCTTGTGGAGGTCGTTCATCATGGCTAGCTTTCCCTCCTCCAATATTGTCATTTGGTACTGGCCGGTTTTGACATCAATGAATGCATCCGCTGCGTACCCGGGAGCCTTGAACATGACGGTGCACTCACGGTCATCGATGCGAAGCTCATCCACATGTCCACGAAGGCTGTGGTCCTCGCGCAGCTTTTCGGCAATATTGAGCTTGTCTGGAGCCGTGATGTTTAGCCAGTTGACATCGATGGTGCCGGTTACTTCCTTTTGTGTAAGTCCACCAGATGACCACTCTGCGTGGTTGAGAGTGAAACCTGTGATGCTGAAAAACAGCACAATCAGCAGTGTGACAAGTGAAATGTAGGTATGCAGCCAGCGAATCGCCGAGTGGATTCGTAGGCTGAGAGGCCTCGGGGCCTTATCACTTTTTACGGAACTCAAAGGTTGCACTCTTGATTTCGGTATTGCCAGGTAACTCAACTTTGACTGGCTTTGTGATCAACTCCATCTCCTTACGCATCAACTGGTAGCTTCCATGCTCACGTGCGATTTCGAGACTGATGGCGTATGTTCCTTGATCAACGACTTTACCCGCATCGTTTTTGCCATCCCAGATGACGGTGTACACGCCTGGTTGACGTGTTGGCCCGGACATCGAGGATGCCAAATCTCCACCTTCACGGTTCATCCGGTCCACTTCACCGCGGTACCAGTTCCTGAGGTCGCGTAGCCATCTGGCGCCTTTTCCGCGTTGATACCAAAGCTCAACGGTGCGAACTGGCTTGCCCTTTTGGTCTTCGATGAACACTGCCACGTATGGCCGGCGATAGCGACCGCCTGCCGGGGAGATCACTTCAAAAGTAACCGCCAGCTCAAATGCGCTATCCCATTTCTTGGATGTCTGAAACCACATCTGTCATCCTCCTAACAGGCAGTTCGTGCCTGTCGCTCCAGCTGCATCCAGCCAGATGATCTAAAGGGTTGCCCATCCGCGTCCACTAAAATCGCCTCTGCTTCAGGTGTGGATGCGATGAGCGCAAGGCTCTCTGGAATTGTTAGAACAGAACATGCTGTCGACAGGATGTCGGCGAGCTGGGCTGTTGGTGCTACGACACTCACAAGGGGTGTATGCGAAACAGGTTTGGCTGTCCTCGGATCCCGGATGTGTAATCCTCGCCGTGCGGTTCCGCTGGTGGCGATGGCTTGATTGCAGAGCCCGATGACAGTTAGTGGGGACGCGCCGTCATCCGAGCTCTGTACACCGGCTCTCACCGGCTTGGCACCTCGGACGCAGAGGTCTCCCCCGATGTTCACGACGATTTGGGAGATGTCAGGGTAGGCTTGTTCGATTAACCGAGCGACACCATCCACGATAGCCCCTTTGGCGATGGCATTTAGGGTGAAGGGAGGAACATCCAGCCGGCGATACGTGGAATCACTCAGCTTTTCCCAGCAGGCATTGGGGTGGGTGACGCCCGGAGCAAATGCGCCTCCGGTTCTAATACGCCACTCCTCGGCATGATCGAGCACAGAGCAAAGCTCTCGTGGAAGGGGTTGTATGCCGTGCCATTCCATCAGCGTGCTTTTCGGGTTGTAGCTGCTGAATATTTCTTCCAGCTGAGCGATATGTTCAAAGGAACGCTCGCAGGCTTCTTCAGCCAGGTCGGCATCGATGCAGTCAAACCGCAGCGATGCGCTTGTCCCCAAAATTCCCTCGTAGTGAAATTGATAGGGGATGACTTTTGGCCGCCGGAGTGCCTTCAGGATGTTCATCGCGTTCGACTATCTTCTCACGGGAAAGTGAATTGTTGATGAATACGCGCATCCAAGGGCTTGCAAATGTGCCATCCGGCAGAGAGCAAAAAATTGTGACCGTTTCGAAACGAAAAAGATGACTTGTGAATGTCTACGGATGGGTTGTGAACGCCTGGCTTCTGCCAAACCCTGACGGAGTCCACACTTGCTGCTCTTTGCCTTTAACTGTTTCGAAACACCCCAAAGAAAGAAAAATACTCTTAGTTCACGCCTGGCTTTTGCCAAACCCGGACGTAGTCCACAATCATCGCGTCCGGCAAAATCGATCGCACCATATCCTGCGGATTGCCTGGATACTCCATGCTCAAAATCATGTATTCCTTGATTTTAGAAATGCCTTGTGTGACTTCATAGAACTTCATGCCATCCACGTAAAATATGTACTTCTCAGGTGTCCACTCAACGCCATATGTGTGAAAGCCAGTTCCAAGTCCCTTGAGCGTTGATTGCATCCCGCGGGTGCTCTTCTGATTTGGTCCATAAGCCCAGTGCACATTGTGCGAGACAATGTCGGGTCCGAGCTTACGGAAGCACTCCATGACATCGATTTCCGCACCGTAGACAGCCGGGTCCTCGCCCGCCGAAATCTGGTTGGACTGAAGCCAGAATGCACCCCATTGACCCCATGACTTTTGGACTTGTGCCCGGCATTCGTAGTAACCATAGCGTGACATAAATGTCTGCTGAGTTCCGATTGCGCTGCCGAGCATCCGGCCCGCCGCATCCCGTTTCGCCCACAGATAGATGTAGCCATCCTTGACTTCAACGGCATCCTCACTCACAAATGCAAGGGCCCGCGCCCCAAGCCCACGGTGGCGCCATTTCGTTGTGTCGAGCTTTGTACCGTTGAACTCATCCTCCCAAACCATCCGGTAGCCCAGCTTCTCCGGCTGGATCACATCACGGCTGATCGGTCCCTGAGCAGGTCGCTGCGCGTGTGCCGCGACACTGCCAAGCAGAAGCGATGTGAGAGCAAAACTACAGAGCACAGTACGGGAAATCATACGCATTGTTACAACGATGAAGCCTCTGATTCCTTTATTCGCGTACATCTCATGCTTGCTCTAAACGTGCCAAACCACCCCTTGGATACGCACACCGGCAGGAATCCGCGTGGCGCAAAGGGAACGGTGAAGCGCATTACTGATGACTTACAGGACCGCTACGCAATGAAATCAATGTATTCACAACCGCAATCTCAATCTGGCGGGAACGCCACCGGTTTGGTCGCTGGCGCAGCGATGCGGATCACGACTCCCAATCCACTGCTACCTGTTTCCGGAGGGTTAGGACCAACCGCCCCCGTGAAGGGAAAGCGGGGAGAAATCGGCGTGCGTGTTCTCTATCTTAGGCAGGGGACAACAGGGCTTGCATTCGTTGGTATCGATGCACTTGGTTTCCCGGCAGTTCTCGGTGATCGCATCCGGGCAAAGGTCACGCGCATCCCGGGAGATAACATCCTGATCGGCGCAACGCACACCCACTCAGCACCTGATTACTACGCATTCCCGGATGGTAAAGGTGGCTACTCCGGCGACCTCAAGTGGCTTGACAAGGTCTGTGCTCTTGCTGCGGATGCCATAAATGAAGCCATCGATAAAGCCAAACCAGCATCGCTAAAGGTGCATCATGAAGATGCCCAGGGACGCATCGCGTACAACTACTACGCGCCAGATCTGTATGACCGTCGGATGGCGGTGATGCAGGCGATCGGCAAAGATGGCAAGGCTATCGGGACATTGGTCAACTATGCGATTCATCCAGAAGTGCTTGGAAACAGTGTTGGCCTGCTGAGCGCGGATTGTATTTCCCCGATGTACGACGCGATCGAAGCCGCAGCCGGCGGTGTTGCGGTGTTTATGAACAGTGCGCAGGGCGGGATGGTTACCGCGGACAACCGGCTACTCGACAAACCAAAGGACCCGGTGCGTGGCTACTGGGAAGATGCGCGGACGTGGGAAGAGTGTCTGCGTATCGGCAAGTTGATGGCATCCGAGGCGCTTCGCATCATTGGCAAAGCAAAGCCGCAGGATGCTCCAAAACTGTTTATCAAGACCGAGAACGTTGTTTTTCCTGTTGACTCCGCGCTTCTCTGGGCCGTCGTTCAGGCTAGCCCACTAAAGTATCCGACGCTTCCGGGAAAGAAGATTTCGACGCGCGTAAGCGTTATCAACGTCGGAGATGCACAGCTGGTGACGGCGCCGGGAGAGGCATTGCCAAACATCGGGATGTATATCAAGCGCAAAATGAAGGGCAAAACCAATATGGTGCTTGGCTTGACGCAGGATGCCTTTGGCTACATTTTGACGAGCGTTGACTTTGGCAGTTTCCGTCGCTATGACTATGTTTCTGAGACATCCCTTGGTGAAAACACGGGTGACATTCTGATTGCCGCGTGGCGCCGTCTGATTGATGGAGCTCCAACACCGACGAAGTAAGGCTAGTTGGTAAAACGGTGAATCTGAAATTTCTGAGACATCCCTTGGGGAGAACACCGGAGAGATTTTGATTGCTGCG
>CAIWTR010000566.1 GCA_903915615.1 uncultured Armatimonadota bacterium | reverse complement strand
GCATGGCCATCGACGAATGCAAAGTTCAGCATTCCACCGCTGTGGCGGAGCTGTCCGGTTGCAGTACCGTTCCAGGTGTCGGCCAAGAAGCCGATACCAACGGTCATACGTGGGGTGTCGTAGGTGTCACCGAATGCAAAGGTGCCTGCTGGCTCGGTGATGGATGCCAAGGAAACGCCTGGGAGGTGGCTCGCAGTGTTCTCTGGGTTTCGTTGTTGGCGCTGAAGCAGACCGCCACCACGCCAACCGATTGGGCCCCAGTTGTAGCCGTAACCAACGTACTTACGAAGTGCGAAAGGACCGGAGGAGAAGCCGTTTGTACCGGAACCCTGCGTACGTGGCGAACCATCGTTGCGGTCTGGGCAGTACAAGAAGTCAATGTTCTTGAAGTATGGCATGAGCTCTGTCCACCACTCCCAGCCACCACCGCGGCCAGATGGGGTTTGCTCATCGTAGTCCTGAACGTACATCGCAAAGCCAAGACCGATTTGCTTGACGTTGGAAAGGCAGGAGATTGCACGAGCCTTAGCACGTGCCTGTGCAAACACAGGGAACAAGATTGCTGCGAGGATTGCGATGATTGCGATAACCACCAGAAGCTCGATCAGCGTGAAACCGTTTTGATTGCGACGCATTGAAACCACCTTCAACCGTGCAGGTTTGAATTCCGCACGGCACTTATGTAATACATTTGCCGCCTTATACGCCCAACCAACTCCACAGGAACAATGCGGGCAATATTCAGCGACTCCAGCATACCGAGTTGAGACTCAACGCAGTATGAAGAATCTCTTAACATTTCAGTTAATACAGTGCCAATTTCCTTCACCCACCTGTCGATTTTTTTACAGATTGTGAATTTTCAGTACAATTGCTGGTAGTTGCCGGGAGACTAACAAAACCATACCTTCAAATAGCGACTAATCCTTTATATAGAGCGAGTACATGATGCAACCGTTACTGATGACTTTGACGCAGTGGCGGTAACGCTGGCTGTACCAAGCCAGAGTGAAACTTCGAAGACATTCAGTCATGACACAGCTGTCATTCGTACATTCGTAACGGCAAGCCGCTCACTGATGCGTTATTCTATAAGGCTGGTTGTAAGCATTAAGTTGTCAGCCATCCAAGGAGTCGCAAATGGGTGCAGTGGTAGTGGTCGGGACACACTGGGGTGATGAGGCCAAAGGCAAGCTTGTTGACATCCTCTGCCAGGAAGCCGATGCCGTCATCCGTTACGGCGGAGGCCCCAATGCCGGGCACACCGTTCAATTTGCTGGCACTCAGTACAAATTCCACCTCATCCCAAGCGGCGTGCTAACCCCGGGAGTCATTTCCATCATGGCGGATGGGATGGTTATCGACCCGTGGACCCTCACAGAAGAGATTAATGCGCTCGTTGCTAAGGGCATCGATGTCTCTGGCCTGCGCATTTCACAAAATGCCCACGTCATCCTGCCTTACCACCGCGACCTCGACATGCATGAGGAAACTGCCCGTGGCAAGGCCAAAATCGGGACCACTGGTCGTGGCGTAGGTCCATGCTACGCGGATAAAGCAAGCCGTGTCGGTATCCGCATGGGCGACATCATCAATCCAGCCCGCCTCCGCGAGCGTCTAGAACAAATCATCCCGCTGAAGAATGCCATCCTGAAGCACGTCTTTCAGGCAGATACGTATACAGTCGATGGCATCATCAAGCAGCTCGGCACTGTAACAGCAACACTTGCTCCTTATATTTGCGACACGCAGGCGCTGGCGCACGACCTGATGGATGCCGGCAGCAAGATTTTGTTTGAAGGTGCGCAGGCGACGATGCTGGACCTCGATGGCGGGACGTATC
>CAIWTR010000565.1 GCA_903915615.1 uncultured Armatimonadota bacterium | reverse complement strand
GAATCTCTACACAGCTACCGCCGAGGCGAAGACAATCGCTGAGGAATATGAGCTCGTTTTCACACAGCCACACCACCTTCTAAAGGCTGAGTTTGTGGAAACCAAAAACCGAGATATTGTTCGTGTTTCCACCTTTGATGAATATGTCACCAAGAAGGGTGAGATCTTCGAAGAGCTGCACCATGGTGTAGCCCGTGCGCTTGACAAGCCGCATGATGCTCATGAGAACCATGAAGGTGAAGGCAAGTCTTATCCGGCCGATCCAGGTGGTAACTTCCGTTATGCCGAGCGTAGCTTGGTAAACAAGGAAAACTGGACATCGCTCTATCCCGAATTTTCGAACGTTGGTTACAACCAATGGGCGATGACGATTGACCTGACGACATGTATCGGCTGTAACGCGTGTACGATTGCCTGCCAGGCTGAGAATAACATCCCAGTCGTTGGTAAGAAGGAAGTCGCACGTGGACGCGAAATGCACTGGATTCGCTTGGACCACTATTATGAAGGCACGGATGTAAATGATCCGATTTCGCACTTCATGCCAGTTCCATGTATGCAGTGTGAAAAGGCGCCGTGTGAGCCAGTTTGCCCGGTTGCAGCAACGATTCACAGCCATGAGGGATTGAACCAAATGGTCTACAACCGCTGTGTTGGAACCCGTTATTGTTCGAACAACTGTCCTTACAAGGTCCGCCGCTTCAACTTCTTCAAGTGGACACAGGGTGTTGGTGGTCCAGGAACTCTGGATTACTACAACAAGCCACAGCTCAAGATGCTCGCAAACCCACAGGTTTCCGTACGTGGACGCGGTGTCATGGAGAAATGTACTTATTGTGTCCAAAGGATCAATGAAGTACGGATCGAGGCAAAGAAAGATGGTCGGGAGATCGAAGACCAGCAGGTCAGAACGGCATGTCAGCAGGCATGTCCGACCCAAGCTATCGAGTTTGGCGACATGATGGATCCAACCAGTAAGGTCAGTGTGAACAAGTCACAACCTCATGACTATGGGCTGTTGACAGACTTGAACACTCGACCACGCACGACATATCTTGCACGTATCCGCAATACGAATTCTAAGTTGGAGAAAGCCTGATGGCGATAAATTCGATCGACTCGTCGAAGCGCACACGGCTCGTACCGCAGAACTTCATCGATGGAGAACACTCTTACACCACAATCTCTGAGATTCTGGCTGGAGTTGTCCTAAACCCAAAGCCACCAACGGTATGGTTCGTCGCTACTGGGCTTGGATTCTGTGTTCTCAATGTGATGCTTCTCGCTGTCACGTACCTTGTATTGACCGGTACGGGTGTTTGGGGTAACAACCAACCAACGGCGTGGGCGTGGGACATCGTCAACTTTGTTTGGTGGATTGGTATCGGCCACGCTGGAACATTGATCTCGGCAATCCTTCTGCTGATGCGGCAATCGTGGAGAAACTCCATCAACCGCTTCGCAGAGGCGATGACCATTTTCGCTGTTATGTGTGCTGGTCTATACCCTTTGCTCCATACCGGACGACCATGGCTTGACTACTGGTTGTTCCCATATGCAAACACATTGGGGATGTGGCCACAGACACGTTCGCCACTTGAGTGGGACGTCTTCGCTGTCTCCACCTACTTCACTATCTCGTTGTTGTTCTGGTTCCTAGGCTTGATCCCAGACATCGCAACACTACGTGATAGGTCACAACACCCACTGGTGAAGGGTATATACGGCTTAGCTAGTATGGGATGGATTGGTAGCGCCAAGCACTGGTTCCGCTACGAGCAGGCTTACAACATCCTCGCTGGTATTTCGGCGCCACTGGTTCTCTCGGTACACACCATCGTTTCCTTTGACTTCGCCGTTGGTATCGTTCCTGGATGGCATACGACCATTTTCCCACCATACTTCGTCGCTGGTGCAGTCTTTGCGGGTTTCGCGATGGTTCTGACCTTCGGCTTGCCGCTGCGGAGTGTTTATCCGCAGATCAAGGACTTCATCACCGAGAAGCACTTGGACTGGATGGCAAAGATTCTTCTTGCGACCGGTCTGATCGTCTTCTATGGCTATATCCTTGAGATGTTCTACGGGTGGTACAGCGGAAACACGTATGAGCTTGCGCTTGTATACAACCGCCTGTTTGGACCATACAAGTGGTTCTACTATGCGCTTATTTTCTGTAACGGCATCTTCCCGCAGCTCTGCTGGGTGCCACAGCTTCGACGCAACGTACCGTTCTTGTTCGTTTTGTCTATCATCGTTGGAATCGGAATGTGGCTTGAGCGCTTCGTGATTATCCCGATGTCCCTCACAAGAGACTTCTTAACGAGTTCCTGGGGATATTACGCGCCAACCGAATGGGACTGGGCTTTGTTCATCGGAACGATGGGATTCTTCGTATTCCTCTTGTTCATGTTCATCAAGGTTCTCCCAATCATCAACATCTTCGAAATGCGTGATCTTCTTATGAAGAACCACCATCAGTTTGGACATGGTCACGATGGCCATGAGAATTCAGAGGAGGCGCACTAATGGCACATGTAGCTGATGAATCTCCAAAGCTCTTTGGCATAGTTGCTGAATTTGATGACCCGGATGTCCTTATAGAAGCTGCGACTAAGACGCGTGTAGCCGGATACCGCAAGTTTGATGCGTATTCCCCGATGCCAGTCCACGGATTGGCTGAAGCGATGCACTTTGAAGATGTCCGTATTCCATGGATGGCGTTTTTCGGTGGCATCACAGGATGTTGTCTCGGTTTGGGATTCCAGACCTGGATTGCTTTGATTGACTACCCGATGAACGTCGGAGGGAAGCCTCTCTTTACGTGGCCGCAGTTCATCCCGATTACGTTTGAAGCAACGGTTTTGGTGACTGGCTTGACGACGTTTGTCTCGCAGTTCGCTCTGAACGGACTGCCAAAGCCTTACAACCCGATGTTCAACGCGAAGAATTTTGATCGTGCAAGTCAGGATCGATTCTTCCTGTGTATTGAAACTCGGGATCCTAAGTTTGATGAAGCATCTGTCACCGAGTTCCTTCAAGGGCTTGGTGCGCTGGATGTATCGGAGGTACCAGCTTGAAAAAGGGTACAGCTGTCGTGGCATCCGCCACGATCACGATGTTAGTCGCTGGGTGCCACGTCGATCAATGGGTCCAACCGCGCGTTAACTCAGAAGCGGCATCTGACTTTTATGGTGACATGCAAGGGTCCCGCCCTGATGTTGCAGGCACAGTCTCTTTCAACGGCTATGTCGCGCCAGATGAGCGAACGACTGGCAAGGCAGGTAAGGACTTTACACCTAACATTCCTGCTGCAAGCGTCAAGGCATTCGGTGGAGCTACATCGATGCTCAAGCGTGGGCAAGAGCGCTACAACATTTATTGCCAGCCATGTCACGGCGTTGCCGGGGATGGTAACGGCTTTGTAGCGTTGCGTGGAATGGGCTATTGGCAAAAACTTCCTGCCAACTTGTTGGATAAGAAATACGGTCCATACAAAGCTGGTCAGTTCTACGATGTCATTGCGAATGGCAAGGGTGCAATGTATAGCTACTCCTCCCGTATCCCGGATGTTGATGAACGCTGGGCGGTTGTCGCTTATATCGCGGCTTTACGCGCAGCTGCAAAGCTTCCAATGCCATCCAACTTAAATGATTCCATGCATGGGGATGCTCCTGAAAAGCACGATGCAGGGCACTCAGCTTCTGGAAATGAATCGGGTCACGCATCCGAAGGAGAACACAATTGAGCGCAGAAGCCTCCACTGCAGTCTCATCACTCAAGCGCCTTCAAGCGATTGCTCTTCCTGCGGCCTTCGTAGGAGCAATCTTGCTTGGAATTGGCTTTCAAATGGACGTCGATCCCGGTAAGAAGATCTTTTGGTCATCCTATCTGTACGGATTCATGGTGTGGTTCAGCTTGGCGATCGGTAGTACAACGCTGATCTTCCTGCACCATACGATTCGTGCACAGTGGAGTCTCTCCATTTTGCGTGTTGCTGAAGCCTGCGCAAAGACATTGCCATTGCTGGCCGTGTTTTTCCTGCCCCTCGTCTGGGCTGCGTGGAATGGTCAGGTTTACCCATGGGCAAATCATGATGTTTACCACCATCTACACCCGAACAAGCAAATGTGGTTTTCACCCACCGGGTGGACAATCCGGAGTGCGATTTACTTTGCCTACTGGATCATCGGAACAAACTACTTGACGAAGCTTTCGCTCAAGCAGGATGACAACCGTGATGAGGCATTCGCAGCCAAGAGGACCAACTTTGCGGCGCCAGGCGGTGTTCTCCACGTTGTGTTGCTTACATTTGCAATGACAGACTGGGTGATGTCGCTTGATCCGATGTGGCTGTCGTCCCTTTATGGCGCATGGCATATGGCTACAAGCCTCTTGTTCTCCATTGCCGTTGGGTCGTTCATCTTGTTGTCGCTTCGTACGAAGTCGCCATACAGCGGAGTCATTCAGCCACAGCTGACTAAAGACCTCGGCAACCTGATGCTTGGCTTCACGATGGTCTATGGCTACTTCACGCTCTCGCAGTTCTTGATCATCTGGTCGGGCAACCTGCCAGAAGAGAACATCTTCTTCGTTCAGCGTTTTGAAGGTCCGATGGTTTATCTGGGAGCTGCCCTGGTAGTTTGCCAGTTTGTCATTCCATTCTTGCTGTTGATATCGGGTAAAACAAAGCGAACACCATCGATTCTCCGCTTTGTCGCTGGCTGGATTGCAGTCGTCCGCATTGTTGACCTGTTCTGGCAGATTGTCCCGTTCATGGTGAATTTCAGCGGTGGAATTGCAGTACCGGTCATCCTCGGAGCTGTTGGTGCAGTACTCGCTGTTGGTGGAATCTGGGTGTATGTCTTTAGTGGCAATGCACGTAAGGTTGCGCTGATTCCTAGTTATGATCCGCGGTTGATTGAAGCAAAACAACAGTGGGAGGCATCGAGTCATGCATAAGTCAGATTCTAAGAACCCAGGCTATATCGTTGGGTATGAACACACAGATGTAAAGATGGGTCCTCTTGTACTTGCCTTTGGTGGACTGGTCGGACTGTTTGTTACATCGAGTGCCGCGATGATGTGGTTCTTGAACTTTACGAGTCCAAAGTATGCAAGCGATGTGAACGTCCCTGGTTGGTCAGTTGAGCGTAAGCTCCCAGCGCATCCTCAGCTACAAGCGAATCCTAAGGAAGAGATGAATCTTTTCAAGGAAGCGGAAGCACCTTACGGCAAGCGCATCGAGTCGGCTATCGATGTTGTCGCGAAGCAAGGCATTTCGGGTGTTGGTGAGAATGTGCCTGAGAGTGGGTTCAAGGGAGAATATCCTGGAATGCGCTCCAGCGGGGCTGGTCATTCTGGGCATGATTCCGAGAAGCATCCGAGTGGCGATAGTGAAGGACATCAAGGGCATTAAGTGACTGACTTTCGTCGGTGGGTTGGGGTTCTTATTTGTATGGGCTTGACCTCTGTGGCAGCATTGTCTCAGGGAGTGAGCGCGGGGCCTCAGTCTGGCGGGCGTCCGACATTTTCGACAGGCATCAATGCAGCACGTGACGTAACTGTAAAACAGCGGTTGGAAAATCAGATTCCGCTGGACACGCGGTTTACGGATGAAGCGGGAGCAAAGGTCAGCATCGGTAAGTATTTCGGTAAGAAGCCTGTTTGGCTTGTTATGCCGTTTTACTCATGCAAGAACACCTGCGCGAACATGCTGCATGGCTTGGTGGAAAGTCTTCATGATCCAGCCCTAAAGTGGCAGGTTGGTAGAGACTTCGAAATTGTGATTGTTAGCATCAACCCAAAAGAAGATGCGTCTGTAGCATTGGCATCCAAGAAGCGCTACATGAGTGAGCTTGGAATCGCGGGTGCAGCGGATGGTTGGCATTTTCTAACTGGGAGTGAAGCTGAAATACGACGACTGGCCGATTCGCTTGGTTACATTTATGTGTACGACCAGAGAACCGATCAATATGCGCATCCAAGCGTCACGATGGTCTTAACACCAACTGGTAAGGTTTCTCGATATTTGTTTGGGGTGGTCTATCCTGGCAAGGATGTATATCTTGCATTGACTGAGGCTGCTGAAGGTAGGATTGGCACGATTGCAGATCAATTTCTGCTGATGTGTTACCACTACGATCCGGCTCGGAATGTGTATGGATTGCGTGTTGTCACATTGTTGAAGGTATTGGGTACGGGGACCGCATTGTTACTGGGTACATTTATGTTCCAGTCGCTGCGTAAGGAGAGGAAGTCCCGCTTGACTGCTGGGTCTGGCACGGGGAATAACGAATGAACGAGTTGCAGTTAGCACCTATTGCTGCGTCGGAGTATGCAGGTGAAGTTGATAAGCTGTTCTGGGTGATGAATGCTCTGACGGTGGTTTTTACCATCATCGTCATCGCACTGATTGCTTTTCTTGCAGCACGGTACCGTAAGGGCACTAATGTGGACCGGTCCAATCCTACGACGCACAACACGTTGTTGGAGATGACTTGGACTTTGCCTGCTCTGGTGCTTGGTCTTGGCGTGTTCACTTGGTCTTCGCGGCTGTTTGCTGATGTTTATACGCCGCCGAAGAATGCCCGTGAAGTGTTCGTCATTGGCAAGCAGTGGATGTGGCATGCACAGCATTCCGACGGCACTCGCGAAAACAATGAGATTCACGTCCCGGTGAATAACCCTGTAAAACTCTCGATGATCTCACAGGACGTTATCCATGCATTCTACGTACCTGAGTTTCGGATTCAGCGTCACGTCGAGCCAGGCCGCTACACGACTATGTGGTTTACACCAACGCGTGTTGGCAAGTACCGCGTCTACTGCAATGTTTATTGCGGAACACAGCACTCAGAAATGGGCGGCTGGGTGGTTGTGCAGAGCCGTGAAGACTTCGAGAAGTGGCAAGCAGGTGGCGGAGGACGTCCGTTCTATCCTGGTGGGATTTCAAGCCCGACCGGAGACCTCTCTCTTGCCCAGACAGGTGCGACACTTTTCCGCAAGTATCAGTGTGCGTCGTGTCACGCCGATGGACCGAAAGCCTCCTCTAAGGGTGCTAGCTTAGTGGGTCTATACAAATCGCTGCGTCAACTCGCCGATGGTTCCAAGGTTGTGGCCGATGAAGGGTACATCCGTTCTGCCATCTTGAACCCAAACGATGTTCGGCTTGCAAATTCGACTGGTTCAATGCCTGCTTATCGTGGGTCGTTGTCTGAGTCTGAAGTTATTGCCTTGATTGCTTATATCAAGGAAATCGGTACCGGAAAGCCACTCGAGGGTGGTCGTCCCGATAGTGTTGCACCTGCGGCTAATACCAACTCGCAGCAGTGGCGCTACATGTATGGAGGAGAGCAATACCAATGAGTACGGCAACTTTGAAGGACGTGGGTAAGCCCCATGACAAGGTCAAGGAGCCATTGAACTACCTGAACGCTACGAATACGATTAAGTCGTGGCTGTTTACGGTCGACCACAAGCGCATTGCGATTATGTATCTTGTGGCGGTATCGGTAGCTTTTCTTCTTGGCGGTCTCGCTGCTGGAATGATTCGTGTGGAGCTTACGGTTCCTAAGGGTCAGTTCCTGACGAATGATGCGTACAACAAGGTGTTCACCGCGCACGGTGTGATCATGATTTTCTTCTTCCTGATTCCGGCAGTGCCGGCAGTGTTAGGGAACTTCATCTTGCCGTTGATGCTTGGAGCGCGTGACCTTGCTTTTCCACGCTTGAACCTGTTGTCGTTCTATGTTTATAGTGCGGCGCTGGTGATGGGTCTGGCCGCAATCATCGGTGGAGGTGTTGACACCGGATGGACGTTCTACACGCCGTATTCGAGTGTGTACTCTAACTCCAATGTCGCGCTGACGATTATGGCAGCGTTTGTCGCCGGATTCTCGTCTATCTTTACGGGTCTGAACTTCATCGTTACCATCCACAAAATGCGTGCACCGGGTATGACCTGGTTCAGGATGCCATTGTTTGCATGGGCCATGTACGCGACCAGTGTGATCATCATGCTTGGAACACCTGTGGTAGCGATTACGCTGGCACTGGTTGTTGTAGAGCGCACACTCGGATTCGGTATCTTCTCACCTGAAATCGGTGGAGATCCGGTTCTGTTCCAGCATTTGTTCTGGTTCTATTCCCACCCAGCTGTCTACATCATGGTTCTCCCAGCGATGGGAGTTATCAATGAAGTGATTGCTGCAAACAGCAAGAAGCGCATCTTTGGTTACGAGTTTGTGGCGTTCTCCACAATGGCGATTGCAGTGTTTGGCTTCATCGTTTGGGGCCACCACATGTTTGCAACGTCTCAGTCGATGTATCTTGGGCTTGTATTCTCTGTTCTCAGCTTCCTCGTTGCTGTCCCGTCCGCAGTCAAGATCTTCAACTGGGCGACGACGATGTACAAGGGGTCGGTTGAGCTCACAAGCCATATGCTGTATGCCTTCGGCTTCCTGGGGCTGTTTACCATCGGTGGATTGACTGGTCTCTACCTGTCGTCCCTGGCTACGGACATCCACCTTACTGCAACCTACTTTGTTGTCGCGCACTTCCACTACGTCATGGTAGGTGGAACGGCAATGGGCTTCCTCGCTGGACTGCACTTCTGGTGGCCTAAGATGACGGGCCGGATGTACAACGAAGTCTGGGGCAAGGTCAGCGCTGTCTTGGTGTTCCTCGGATTCAACCTTACGTTCCTTCCTCAGTTTGTTGTTGGTTATCTCGGTATGCCACGCCGCTATCACTTCTACCCACCAGAGTTTCAGCTGTGGCACGTGATGTCGACCGGTGGAGCATTCGTTCTTGGAGTTGGATTCTTGCTTCCGGTTGTCTACCTGATTCATTCGTTGAAGCATGGTGAAAAGGCTGGAAACAATCCTTGGCGTGCAGTCGGCCTTGAATGGGTGACAACATCTCCTCCAGATACCCACAACTTCCACGAGGTCCCTGTGGTGACTTGGGAAGCCTACGAGTATTTCCAAGAAAGCCATCATGGCGGCGATGTTGGACCAAGCCGGTTCCCATTTGACGATGATGCTGTTCATGTGTCGTCTGATGAGGAGGTTCACGTATGAGCCTGAAGAGCATGGAAAATGCTGCCGTTGGTGGATCAGGTCATCATATGATCGAACAGAAGCTCTCTGTTCAGTTTGAAGACCTAGATCAACAAAACGAATCGTATATCGTTGGAATGTGGTCGTTTCTTGTCACCGAAGTGATGTTTTTCGGAGCATTGTTTCTGGCTTATACGCTCTACCGGACGATGTACTTCAACACCTACCTAGAGGCTCATCATTTTCTTGATGTAAAGCTTGGTACGTTGAACACATTGGTGTTGCTTTCGAGCTCACTTTCTGCGGCGCTTGCAGTGTTCTACGCACAACATGGCCAGAGAATCAAAGTTGCACTCTTACTTGTCTTCACATGTATCTGTGCGTTTGGATTCATGGGCATTAAGTTCGTTGAGTACACTAGCAAGATTAACGAGGGTTTGCTTCCAGACCAGAACTTCAACTATGCCAAGGCGCTGACTGTGTTCCATGAACACCATAAGCCCGCTGTTGGTGTCGAGGAAAATCCTCGGGCCAACGTGGCATGGGAACAGCTTGAGCTTGCACGGAAAACAAATCAGGTTTCCTTCGTAGAGCCGATGGACAACCCAAAGACAGCGGAAGTTGAAGCTGGTTTTGATAACCGGGTTACTTCGGCATCCGATACAACTACCCGTGTCGTTGTCAAGTCCGCTGCGCGTGAACGGTTTGATATCGAAGCTGGAAAGGCGAAGATCTTCTTCTCCATCTACTTTTGTATGACCGGTCTACATGGTATCCACGTCATCATCGGAATCATCTGTATGGTGACATTGATCTTGATGTACCTGACGAAGCATGAAGCGGTTGATGACTACATGCCTACGGAAATGGTTGGTCTGTATTGGCACTTCGTTGACATCGTGTGGATCTTCCTG
>CAIWTR010000564.1 GCA_903915615.1 uncultured Armatimonadota bacterium | reverse complement strand
TGAGGTCACTTACACTCACTTGGAGCTGATGGCGGGGCAACTTTGTGGATGAGTGCTCACGTAGCATCAGGACTTCATTCTGCCGGTCTGGGTACCCAATGCTCAGCTTCATTGCGAAGCGGTCAAGTTGGGCTTCTGGAAGCGCAAATGTACCGTGGTGATCGATCGGATTCTGCGTCGCGATAACGAAAAATATTGGGCTTAGGTTTCTTCGTACATTGTCAACTGTCACCTGCCCCTCCGCCATTGCCTCGAGGAGCGCGGACTGTGTGCGGGGCGTCGCCCGGTTAATTTCATCGACAAGGACAATATCGGAAAACACAGGGCCTGGCTGAAAGCTGAACGAGCGGCTCTCCGGATCGAAGATTGAGAATCCCGTGATATCGCTTGGCAGGAGATCAGGCGTACATTGGATTCTCGCAAACGTTCCTCCGATGGTATCTGCGATAGCCTTAGCAAGCGTGGTCTTTCCAAGCCCCGGCATGTCTTCGAGGAGAACATGCCCGCCGGATAAAAGACAAATGAGAACCTGGTCTACGACCGATGCCTTTCCTTTCAATGCATTGTTCAGGGATGCCCTAAGTATCTGGATAGTATCTGCTGGTGTCATTTAGGTAGGTAGCCTCGTAGCCGCTGAGCGTTCCATCTCCACGCGACCGTTTTTAGATTGACAGTGGGAACATCGGTCTCAAGACCGTACGTGATGCGTTCGAAGTCACGGATTCCCAGCATTAGATTTGCAGCGAACACGGCATGTGGGCTGCGGATGTAGTGTTTTGCGTGCGATGTGGCTGCTTTGCGAGGTCGCCCGGCGATCCTTGCACGTACATCGAGAAGGCGCATCGTTTCCAAGTGCATTCGCTCTGGCCATCTTGTGCACCGTAGCAGCCATCTGAGCGTATAAAACGCATCCAGAAAGTACATCCGAAGTGCAAACGCAGTAACCATTAGCATGCCCACGATTACAACCAACACCTTGTTCGACTTGAACGTGCTGAAGGAATGCAGCATGACGGTTCTGGCCATATCCGCAAACGTCGGCTTTGGCGATGCCAGAAAGTATCCGGGTGTTGGCTCGAGGTTCACCCATACGCTTTCCTGATCAGGTGCGGCCTCCGTTTCGACCTGACACCAGAAGTGAAGAGACTCCAAGCTTGCAATACTATGCCCAGATCGTGAGTCCTTATGCTTTCCATCGACGTATATGCCATTAACCACGCGCGCTGGATAGCCAAGAGAACGAACCATCAGTGTCGCTGCCGTCGCAAACAGGTAGTCGGGACCAGACTTGGACTTGAAGAGAAACCAAGCCAGGGCATCCGCTTCATGCGGTGGAACTGACTGCAATCGGTCATGTCTGGCGTATGTACGCAAGCGATTTACGACAGCCCGAACTTGTGGCCATCCAGTTGGGACTCCCCTCGTCCATTCTTTTGCAAGTGCTGTAACACGGGTGTCCATTCCTTTCGGCACACGATAGTGAACGTGCCGTCGGTTATCCGGAGTAAGTGGTGTTAGCCGATGTCCATTCAGCTTATCCAGGTCAAATGTGCGGGTTACGGTATCGATGCGTATTCCGCTCGGCACGATCGGTACCCGGTCAAGACATAGAATTCCGCGTTGCGTCCAGCGATAGAAATCAGGTTCTTTCAGCTGGTCTATTCGCACCGAAACCAGCTGTTGTGGTAACGGAAGTGCTGATGTTGCGAGAATACCGATTTTGACTTGATGATGTTCTTCAGCTCCAAAGACATTTGGCCGATGGGCAAGCCGAAATTGCATCCATGCGTTACCTTTGTGCTCCATGACTTCAGACTCTGAGAAGGTGCGTCCCGGCTCCCATTCCTCATCGATATAGTTGTCATAAGCTGAAAGTGGAAGGTGGACAGGAGTCCGCCCAGAGACATAAACAAGTGCCTGTGCAGCCGTGTTGTTTACGGAGTTCGCCGCCTTTCCTTGTCCGCGTCTGGTTGAAAAACCCTTAGATGCGTTTGGTGACACCATTTCCGTCTTCGGCTTTTCGATCATTTCTTTGGCCCAAAAAACGACTTTTCGGTGTTTTGGAGCAACCTTTGTCAGTGGTTCGGGCTTTCCGTACATCTCCGACATCGCGTCATAAAGCGTGCGTTTGTCACTTTCTACCGTGATGTCCGTATTGGCAAAACCGATATCTTCCGTCTTCGTTGTAGCGGCAACTTCTCCTTCTCCATTACCAACTCCACCACGACCAAATGGGTCACTCAGCTGGCTCCCTCCGGATCCTGGCAGAAAGCCGGTGAGGGCATGAGGAGAGAGACGTCCGGTAGCGGCAGCGGTGACAACAAAGATCCCACTCACCACTGCGACCAGAATGCTTGCGAGCGCATTACGCTGCGCCTTGGTCCCACGGGCTTCACTTGTCAAACCCCAAATAATCGCAGTGATAAGCCAGACGACGTATAGATAGGAAACGATGTGTTGACATAACGATGCCGCAATCACTCCCGTCCCAAGGGATGAAAGCATCACGATTCTTCGGTTGACATCCGTTGATTGCCAGATTAACCACCATGATGCAAGGTTGAGTCCAACAAGGAGGCACTGCTCGGTTCCAACCCCAACATGGGCCACCATTCGTACAATTTGATCAAGAGCGACGGGAAGGAGAAACAGCGTGGTAAGGATGACTCCATCCTTTAAGAGTTTGGCGGCATAACGTCGAAGGAGGTACCCGATGATTCCGCCTGCTAAGCTCAGCAAAAGTCCTCCGAATATGCCAAGCAACAGCGTCGACCCGGCAGATTCAGCGATGGCATGGCTTGTGATCAGACCGGCTCCAAGCAGCATCCAAAGCTGTGGCAAGTTCCAGAGAGAAAGAGGTCTGTTCATGCTACATACCATCCGGCATCTTTGAAGCAAACAACCATCTCAGTACCTTGATGACATGTCATACCTTCCTTGACGATGGCTACATGGGGATTGGTCGGAAGATGTGGGAGCACGGCAGGTGGCTGACATCCGGCATTCAATCTCGGTAGCTCCGCAAGAGCATCCCGAAAGTCGCCAATCCGTCCGGATATAACCTGAAACTTGTCGTCCCGAATGACAAGACTTAGCATCGATCCTGTAAGTGACCAGTGTTCCAACAGTGACATGCACGCACGGATTCCTTGTTCTCGCGCAGTTGTTCCCGTTTCCCCAAGGTCAAGGAGCATCGTAATCGTGGGTCGTCGCGTCGCCTGTCGTTCGTTGACGATCACTTTCCCCTGCCGTGCCGTCTGTGCCCAATGAATCCGGCGGATGGAGTCTCCGCGCCGATATTCGCGTGCGCCCATGATGTCACCGCTGTGGCCAGCATCCTGTGATGGCTCTGACCCGATGAAATCCTGTCCTCCACCGCTGATCGGTGCAGCCGGAGCATCGCTGAAGGATGGCCATACAACGACTCTATTCCCTCCACCAACAGTAAGGGACCTTGCCGACAGATTGAATGGAAAGCCACATTGCACGGAGAGGTCGGACATTTCATAAGCCCCACGCATCAGGTTTGCGATAGCGACGTTCCCTTCGGAGCTGCCCTTTATTCCGAGATCCGGCAACGTAACCGGTGCATCGGAAATCGGACCTCGCATCGTGAGCCCAAGTGCCGGAAGCCAAGCCGTCGAAATCAGACGCACACTGAAGTTAACTGTGTCACCTTCGCGGCTTCGACTGGACTCAGGGATGACGCTACAGCTGAGGTTACGAAGAACATAGCCCGGGTAGGCAAGCCCGATGAGCACGAGCATCCCGAGAGCAGGCACAATCGCGAGGCATAGTGGGTTTATGACGATGCCGCAGAGAATACAGATCAGGATGGATGTGCAGAGGATGCCAAGGGGTGAGAGGAAGAGTGTTTTGTGGTGACTTATCGCGTGAACTTTGCTGCATTGATTGCTGATGTAGCGCTTAAGGCTTGACACCATAGACCTCCAATGCTCTTCGCCCACTCGGACATGGTGCATTCACTTCGATGCAACGCTTTGACCACCGGATGGCTTCCTCTTTCCGCTCTAGCTTTCTAAGTACCTGAATGAACTCATTCCAGGCCTGACTCTGTTCCAAATCCTCGATCTGGGCAACCCGCTGCTGCCCCTCCGTCATGCTGTCGTTCCGCTGCGTTCGCTTTGCAAGCTGGCGTGCCTCGATAATCGAAACAGCTTTCTCAAGGTGCTCGAGGGCAAGCTCATTTTGCTTCGTGATCGTCAGCGCATAGTGACCGTAGCTCTTGTGTAACCTATAGGATCCTGGATTGTTTGCAATCCCCTCTTCCAGAAACTTCATGGCTCGATCAACACGCTTGTTTTTTGCCGAGCTAAAAACAAGGTAGGAGCCCATTTCGTAGCCTTCGATGAAATGGGGATCTGCCCAGGTCATCATCCTGAACAGCGGAAGAGCTTCAGAGAGGTCACGGTGTCCATGTACCCGAATGTCCATCCACGGCTGCGTTCCACGGTCCAGCTCTCCCCAAAGGGAACGCGGGTCAAATTCTTGTTCAGGAATGACGGTGGTCTCTTGCGAGCCGTGGTGTGCCTCCAATGAGTCTCCGTGGGAAGCCGTTCGACGTCCATTTGCGACTTCAGTGTCTGTCGCTGCCCGGAAGACAACACCTCCATGCATGTATTCGTGTGCTTTTGCGTAAAGATACGAGGCTACTGATGTCCGAAACTCCCCTACGATGCTGGTGGTTGGCTTCTCTTCATAGACTTCATTCGCACCCTCCGACGAAGGCTGTATCAAATGATCTGGTAAGGCAACCTTTGCCGAAACGCCAGAGACAAAGAGAAGTCCGGCACAGATGAAGATCGATGTGATGGGATGCTTCATAGCGACTGTCCTCGGAACTTCCGTGTAGCGAGATATAGCCAGAAAGCGGAGATAGTGATGGCATAAATGGTTAGTGAGACGACAACCATGGCCGGGATTGGCTTCCAGCCATAAATGACTTTTCCGGTCGTGTCAAAGAGCGCATAGTGTGGAAGAAAGCCGTAGAGAAACGTGATAACCCAGTTGACCGCCGGGTTTCCCTCGCCTACGGTGAGCAGCAAGGTCCTTGAAAAAGCCCCTGAGCCAAGTGCCAGCATAAAACACAATGTGAAAGCGGCAGACTGCGACAGCGTAACCGACAGGAATACACCGAACGCCGATAACCACATGACCGCCATTAGCTTTAACCAGATGTACTGCAAAAAGATCAATCCAAAGGTTAGCTTTAAAGCAGCCAAGAGGAGCGTGACAACAGTCGTCATCATCACAAAGCAAAGTGCGGTCATTACAAAAGCAGCAACGGCACGGGCGACAACGTACTGATCTCTGGTGATTGGGCGGGAGAGAATCGGGAAAATGGTTCTACGCGAGATGTCATCGGGAATCTGCCGCGTAGCAATCACAGAACCGATGATTGTGGTGAAGAGCCCAACCGCAGTCAGGGCCATATCCTTTACAAAGATGTCTAAGCCGCTTACACCGAAAAATGTAAAGGTATATGCTCCAAAGGTCATCAGGATAGTTAGGAATATGACGACCCAGGCTTCCTTGCGGCGAAACGTCTCCAAGAGGCCTGTTCTGATCAGAGATTTGCAAATGACGAGCGTTTGTTTCATCGTGACACCCCGGTTTCTGCTGACATCGAGTCACTAACGACTCTTACAAAGTAGTCTTCAAGGCTTGGTTCGGTGGCACGTATGTCCTTGATGGTTCGTTCTGCAATGAGACGGCCATGGTTTAGTATGAGGATGCGATCGCAGACACTTTCGACTTCGGAGAGCTGATGACTTGAAAAGAAGATTGTCGCCCCACGCTCCCGCTCAGCCAGCAGAAGTGTGCGCAAGTCCCTACGCCCAATCGGATCAAGGCCGCTTGAGACCTCATCCAGGATTAACAGCTCCGGACGGTTCATAAGCGCCTGAGCCAGTCCAACCCGCTGGAGCATCCCCTTGGAGAGCGTGCGATTCAAGACATCGGCCTTGCTGCGCACCCCCGTCTTTTCAAGGACAGCATCCGTGACCGCTGTGATTTCGCTTAGGCTTAGACCGGATAGCTCTCCATATTGGCGTAGGGTCTCACGGGGCGTAAGATACGGGGAATACAGTGCCGTCTCAGGAAGAAAGCCCACGCGCTGACGGCTGGCTACGGCATTAATGTTTTCGCCAAACAGGAATGCAGAGCCGCTGGATGGCTTTTGAAATCCCATTAGGGCTTTGATAGTGCTGGACTTTCCAGCACCGTTGTTACCAAGAAATCCGACGATTTCGCCGGCACGAACGCCAAACGAAAGGTTGTCCACAGCACAATGCGAGGAGCGGCCATTGGCATAGTGAACGCAAAGATTCTCGACACGGATGATATCCATGGAGGTCTCCTTTGATGCGTGAATCGACGTATGGATGTAATCACCAGACACACTTATGCCTGATGAAACTCCACGGCGGGATGATAGTTACGAAGCTGACTCAGCTGGTCTCAAGGCAGAAGATGGCAGCTGGAGGGCCACGTGCATCAACAGCAATGATGCGAAGTGGAGAAAAGGACACAAGAATGACGGAAGCGCCTTCTTGAACGCGCAAGCCGATGACTTCAGCGAACGTTACCGGTGTGGATGAACTGAACGTACTGTCCTGCGCAGCTATATCGCAGATTGGACAGTGATCATCGCCGGTGATGAAGCCAAGAGTGATGCTCTGGTTTGTCAGTTTCCCTTTGACATGATGGCTGGCGTGTGTCAGTTCGATAGGGCCATGCAGCAGCAGAAGCAACACCGCCATAAAGCGGGCCACTGCTGTGATTGACCGACGCACCATCGACACGTTCATCTTGGGCCCAATGTATCACAATGCAATAGACTTGCAATTAGGTCACTGCAATCACACGACGACGAGTGTTTGTTTTCGTTGTCTAATCCGTTAAGACGACCTTATTGCAATTAACTTGCGTTAACGAAGGCATGCATGATAACCCTAAAAGGAAGAGGAACCTACCATGCCACAACGAACGCCCAAAGCCTTTACCCTAATAGAACTTCTTGTCGTCATCGCAATCATCGCAATCCTTGCCGCTATTCTCTTTCCTGTCTTCGCCCAAGCCCGGGCAAAGGCACGTCAAGCCTCTGACCTTTCGAACCTTAAGCAGCTTGCGCTTGGCTGGATGATGTACGTTCAGGACTACGATGAAACGGCAGTCCCGAGTGGTCTCCAAACGGCACTGACATCCGGTGCACGCGTACAGTACTGGTATGCCGCAATCCGGTCGGGTACCCCCTTTGGGTCAGCACCGGATCTTGGTGAACAAAATGGACTCCTGTGGCCCTACTTGAAAAATGCCAGCATTATTGGTGATCCGGCAGCATCAGGACTTCCCGTTTCCCCACTGTGGGGGAAGATTCACTATGGCTACAACTTAGCGTACATCGGAGGCTACGGCACATTCGTCCCGCCGGGTGGCGCTCCCCCATCCTGGACAATGCTGCCAGCATCCATCGCATCAATTCAAGTTCCTGCTGACACCCTCCTCTTCTGCAACAACGCCCTTTGGAACACGGTAGAGCGTCGTCCAACCCTCCATCCATGGGCTTGGCCACCAAGCAACCGGGCCATGGCAACCCCGACAGTGCACGGGCGTCACATGCGGATGGCAAACATCGCTTATGCGGATGGACATGCAAAAGCGATGCGCGTACGCACACCAGCGACCATCGCAAATGCAGCCGTGATAGATGCCAACAATTTGGGCTTCCTGACACTTACAGGAGGATTTGATGACTCTGCCTACAACGGTATGGGACAACCATGAGCGATTGGACATCGTTTAGGAACAACGGAACTCCACCATCAAGTCTTCCTGTCAGTCTTCATCCATGGACACCCGGAAACAAGGTCAAATGGCGAACCGAGCTCCCCGGATATGGGCAGTCAAGTCCGGTAAGTATTGGTAAGTTGACATTTGTAACATCCGTTCAAGGGAATATGCGCGACAACAACCTTGTTCATGCAGTTGATTGCGTAAGTGGGAAATTGCTTTGGACGCAGCGGCGTGCGACATCGCTTAAACACGAGATGTCCTACTATGTCAGCCGTGCTGCTCCATCCCCTGTCTGTGACCGGGCAGGTGTCTATGCGCTCTTTGAGAGCGGTGATTTATACGCCTACCGCCACAATGGAACGCCCATGTGGACACGCAATCTAGGTGCAGATTACGGTGTGTCAACCAACGAATTTGGGCTGGGTTCCTCCCCGGCACAAACGCAGACCAGCTTGATTCTCGTTCAGGATGACCCGAAACAATCCTACATTTGTAGTATTGCAAAGGCGACTGGTGAGACCCTTTGGAAGAAAGATAGGGAGCCACGCAAGTCGTGGACCAGCCCCGTGATCATGCGAATCGCGAATCGTGACTGCGTGGTTATCAGCGCAAATGGCGATCTTGACATTTACGATGTAGCAAGTGGCGAGCACCTTGCGAATTTCACCGGACTCAAGGGAAATGTATTGGCATCGGTTACACCAAATGCCGATACAGTCCTGATAGGTGCTACCGCCGCACAGGCACGAATAGCAAAACCCGGTGCAAAACTCAGCCCAGCAGAATCAAACTGCTGTATCCGACTTAAGACATCGGGTTCCACCATAACACCGGAAGTTGTCTGGACAGGTGAAAAGTCACTCTCCGACTTTGCCAGCCCCATCGTTCAAGGTCAGTTGGCTTACTATGTTTCCGCATCCGGAATCGTGAGTTCCGTTGACATCGCTTCCGGAAAAATTGTGTACTCCGAACGCATAGATGGCGAATGTTGGGCAACGCCAATTCCCACTAAATCATCCATTCTGTTTTTCACGAAAAAGGGGTCTACGATTGGTCTGGCACATGGGCGCACCTTCCGGGTAGAGGGAAAGCACGCTCTTTGGGCAGAAAATGATGCGCCGCGCACAAAGGAAGCATTCACAACCACAAGCCCCGGTAACCCTGGTGGCCGCGGAGCCGGAAGTACATCGGGAGCAGACAATTTGGATCCGATTTTGTATGCAACAATCGCAACGCAACACGGCTTGATCTACCGCACGGGTTCCCACCTGTTCCGTGTGTCTGCGTAAGAAAACATCAACGTATTGATGGTGGTCACGTCCGTGCGGCGTGACCCCTTACATTCGATACACTGTAGGACATGCAGCTAACGCCTGAAGTCCTTGGGGATACCCGCTGCGTCGATGTCATCCGCAAGCGCTCGCTTGTCAATATTGCTCAGACAAGCCAGATGGCATACAGAGACAACACCGTTCCTGCAAAGTTGTCACGTATACAGCGCGAATGGTTGAAAAAGACCAATGTCGATCCGGACAGCGAGTTTGCCAGGTTGTTGGTTGGCGCGACCCGGATGTATACATCACAGGTGTCCGGTGGATTGACGTGGGGCATGGGCCTCGGCTGTGGCGTTCCTGCGACCATGATGCTGGCGATGGGAATCTTTGAGGGAAAACTAGAGGGCTACCTTATCGGGGGCTTCTTCGCGACCCTAAGCCTCATTGGTGTGATCGCAGGGCAGGTGGCTCCACAGGAATCGTACAAAAAGTGGATGTCGACACCGCTGCACATCGCCGAGCTGGATGAGATTCTCAAAGAGGAACACGACCCGCTCTACAAGTCCTTTGTGCTTCTCATACGAGATGCCATTTCGCAAAAAAACCTCCCCCGCGACACGGAAGACAATGTAACCGCTGCTATCACGGCGCTGGGTGCGGCAATCCACCGCCTCCCGGACCCGGGTACAGCCCTCGAGCCCATCGACAGCGCCACCCTCCGCACACAGGCACAGCAGCTGGTCGACCAAGCGCACAGCGAGAGTGACAGGGTCATCCGCGACTCCTTGCTTCGACGCGTTGAAGCGCTCATTCGCTCAGCCGATTCTGCGGATGAGACCCATCAGTGGCTCCGGCGAACGGCTTTCCTCCGCCAGGAGCTGGATGCGCAGATCACAAGCCTGCGCCATTCACTACAAGCGAACATGGATGGCGATATCGCCATCGGAACCATTAAGCGCGCGGCAAACGAAGCCACAACACTGGGCAGGGAAGCATCCAAGCTCAGAGAGGCAACGCTTGAGCTTGACCGCTACCTCGCAGCAAGCGATGCGAAGACAGACATGCAGCAGGTTCAGGGTCAGCGCTAAGCGGTAGTAACTGCTTAATGTGATGCCGTGGATACCTCCGCCGGAGCAGGCTCAACCTACAATCTGCCAAATGACCGACTGACGTCCCAGTAGCCGCGAATGATACAACAGCGGGTTATGGTTGCGATTACGGCTTTCTATCACTTTGTCCCCCTCACCTCCGAGCAGATCGATGCTGTCATAGCACAGCTCACATCCCTTGGCCCAGAGCTCGCCGTCCGCGGACTCGTCCTCGTGGCTCCCGAAGGCATTAATGGCACCGTCTGCATGCCGCCCGACAACATGGATGCATGGAAGG
>CAIWTR010000563.1 GCA_903915615.1 uncultured Armatimonadota bacterium | reverse complement strand
GGTCAACGGAGCCCGCTCGCGTACCGCGGAGCACTCCGCAGCGCACGCTCCTATGTACTGGATCCCGGTACGGATGGCGGCGGCGCGTACATGCTGGTTCTTCCATCATCTCTTGACCGCTACTTCAAGGTTGAGTATCTCGTCCTTGTCGATGATGGCTCCGATGACAGTGGGTTGAATGTTCGCCTCGAAACGGAGCAGCTCCTCGTACCTGCAAATGCATTTGCTTGGGTCAAGCTGCAAAATGTTGCACCGAACGAGTCGATATCTCCAGGCTCTGACATCGTTACCCGAACGTTCCGCCGCCTGCCCGCCGGTACGACATGGTCAGCGGATGACCCATACGAGTACAAGCTGGCAAGTGCGAACATTTCTGGTGCCCCAGGATCGACATCCTATGCAAACCTTGGACAGCTCGCCTTCAATCCGGCTGGTGCCAACTTCACAGAAGATGTAGCCGTTGGTCCTCGTGCCTTCGTTGCCTATGTTGATTACGCGGTGCTTGACTGGCATATCATTCGGGATGACCGTGATGTGCCTAGCTCACTGCCAGATGTTGCGGGAGCTGTGCCGGTACGCCTTAGCCTTGCAAAGCTGAAGCGTATTGGGGATACCAATCCTGACAACACGTTCTATGATGGACTCTTCCCGCCTGCTGACACAGACCCGACAGCAAACTTTGACATTCGTGTCATCCGCTTGGATACAGGTGTCGTGCTGACGCAGGGTGAGCATGATCTGCGATCCACAACCGATGCCAATGCGGACTATTGGGTGCGTGATGGTAAGGGTGGAACATGGGATGCAGGTCTTGTGTATCTGAATGTCAATCGTGTGCAGCCTGGTACGCCGATTCGTATTCTCTACAAAGCCGATGGCGAGTGGGCAGTTGCGTTGCAGAAGGCAGTCGCGACCTACCGAGCCTGGAATCAATCCCAGCTGGGACGTCCTCCACTCTCCGGTACCGATGGCAATGTTCAGTTCGGTGATCCAACGCGGTTTGGTATTGAAGGGACACGCCTCTACTTTGCACGCAGCGAAGTGAACAAGGCTGTCACGGTTCGCTTGGAGCTGGTGGATGCCAGTGGGCAACACACGCGTACAGCGCCGCTTCAGGTTCCGATTTCCAACACGGATGGCGATTATGCCACCGCAGACCTTTCACGGTTTATTCCGGCAGGCGTAAGCGACTGGCGAATTGTGGATGGTGCTGTAAAGGGTGTCAGTGTCAAGGTGAGGGTGATCTGGAAGGACCGAACCATTGATTCTGCACCATGGCAGATTCAAGATATGGATTCTTACGTCACACAAGGAGTAGTGCAATGATCAATCGCAGTGCATTGATGCCGGTTGAGCTGCAATCTGCACAAGTCCTTGGTAAACGCCAAGCATCTGTTGCGATGCGCTACGCGCGGTTGTCCCGTGCCTTTACGCTCACTGAGCTCCTTGTGGTTATCGCAATCACAACAATTCTCCTCGGATTGTTGTTTGTGCCAATCATCCAAGGCTTCAACATCACACGCCGGGCTGCTGCTGAAACCGCAGCGCAGGCTGCTGTCCGGACTGGTCTCGAACGGATCTCTCGTGACTTGTCACAGGCTGTGTATGTCTTTGACAACAGCGCAACGCCGATTTTGATGCCACTTTCACGCACATTTCCTATCGGTCCGGGTGGGGCAAACACCAACCAACCCCATATTCTTTTCGCGAAGATTGACTTTGTACCTCGCGGCGGAAAAGCACCTTCGGCGAGCGTCATAGACCCGACGACGGGTGAGCCAATGTCTGGGAAGACGCTGACATTGCCGCTTGCAAATGGAACACGGGTCATTCGGTACTTTCTTGGAGTCCGACGTAACCTAGATGCAGCCGGTGCTGTCAAGCCGTATCTGAACCAATATGAGTTCAGCTCCCGAGCGGATGGTGGCAACCCTGACAATGAGCACAATCCGCTCATCGTCTACCGCGCTGAGTTTGATCCTAAGGATCCAAATCTCTTTGATCTTGCTAATTACGGTAGTGTCGTCGATGGAGATGGCGGCTTTAACGACCCGGCATTTTTCTACAACACAAATCCTGCACCAAATGGCCGCTCCTACGCACAGAACTGGAGAGACATCGCGAGTCCTCTGGTTGACTCAGATAAGGCAGATATGCTCGCGTGGCGCCGGGATGGCTCCGGTGCGCTTGTCACAGAAGCTCCATTCCGAACGCTTGTTACATTCACACCAGGTACGGTTGTCGGCGATACCGCGACACCTGGGTTCATGAATAATGCAGCGGCAGAAGCACCTGGTGCTGTGCCAACACGCTACAGAACCAAAAATGGTCAGTGGGCGCTTCCATATAGTGTAACGTTCTACCGCGCAGCGGGCGGGGCAGGACAGTCCCGGCCATCGTTTGGTGAGCTTCGTATCAGGTTTGAGAATGAGCCTCAAGTCGATGGCTCGACACGCCTCCGTGTCGTGCCGACGGCAGCATCCGGAAGCCTTTCAGTAACACCTGAGCAGTTCTACACTGCTATTTCGCCAACGAGCGGAAAGCTTTTCGTCAAGACTCCGAACCTGTCGTTCCAAGTGGATGCGCGTACTGGAGCAATCGAAACTGGTTTCCAGCCAGTGGCTGGTACAGGCGGCGGTGTTCCAATGCTTAACGGTGGCGGTGTGATTGGACCGATGGTTGCGAGTGTTTACCCGCTGCGTGGTGATTTGATTCCATTGATTATGCGGATGGTCTCTCGAGATCCAAATGCTGGGGCAAATGGAGTTCCTACGAATCAGGGTCTAACTGCGATTGCACCGCTTGGTCTTGGTGATGTAGCACCCTATTACCCGCTCTCTGGCGCGACCTTACCTGTGGCGACTGCATCCCCGATGCAAGTCTTTGGCAACGTTGTAGGTGGCGCGATTGCATCGGGTGGCGGATTAATGATCACCCCGGGAAGCGAGCGTGTGCAGGCTCCGGATCTCCAACAGGGAAGCTCTTCAATCGCAAACCTCGTCACTTGGTACCGTGCTGCTGGTGCTACTACATCTATCGCGAAAAAAGCTACACAGCTGGATGATGTTCTTGACACATCCGGCGGTATCCGTAAGCGATGGACTGTAACAGGTGGACAACGCAATTACATTTTGGACCAGGACACGCAAGTCAATCAGAGTGCGATGTTGCTGTTCGATGAACCGAATGGTCCAGGATTGCCAGCCAAATCAATCACTGATGGGAACACAATCGCTGAAAGAGAAGTCAGACTTACCTATCTGTGGCAGAACAACTATGCACGACGCGTTGGTGGTGATCAGAATGGATGGCCTTTGGATGCATCCGATCACACACTCATCGATCTCGCTGGTGGTGCTACGAATGGCAAACAGACGTTGGTTGTCGAACCGGATGTTGTCAAAGTCGATTACAGCACTCGTTCACAGCTGGTGATTCAGTACGGTGTGAATGTCTATGATGGTGCAAGTAAGCGTGCAACAACAATGCAGCTCTCTGACCGCGTTAAAGTCGGCAATTTAGGACGGTAGTCAAGATGCACGGAAACACGATCCCCGGGTTTAGGACAAACCGACGACATCGCGAAGGTGGACAATCGCTGACGGTTGCCATCGTTGTGATGTTCCTCCTGCTGTTTATTGCTGGACTTTTCATCGCGTTGGTCATAAACAACCTTCGCAACACAAAAGATGCAGCACAGCGCGTCAATGCGACAAAGTATGCTGAAGCCGGGCTTCGTTACCTCGATGAGCAGTTAACTAAGTCCCCAGAGGGTGCCGACTGGCGTCCAAACCCGAACGATCCACTCGGTGACCAGAACCCGGCGGCTGATCCTACAGATCCTGTCAACGATGTTGATCCGAATGATCCAGACTATGAATGGCTCGCCGAGGTGTTTCCTGGGCGTGATGGCTACGCCGCAGATGGTACGCCTCAGGACTTCGGACCTTATACGCGCGTTGAGTTTGGTGGACCAACACCGTCACAAGGCAATCTTGGTGGTCGGGCACTCGTTCGTGTTGCCTATCGTCCTGTAACAAAGGATGCTCTCAATTCCACGCCTGACCAAAAGTACCTACGACTTGACTCCGTCGGACGTGTAGGAAGCATTGATCCTGCCGACCCGACGACATTTGGCAACACAGAAGCAAAAGGCCTTCGCCGTGAGCTGTTAGCTTATAAGGCAATCGGCTTGACGGATTACATCCGCTGGTTTACCAATAAGGATAATCGGACAGTCCCTGCGACCATCGGGTCAGTCAATACCGTCGTGGACACCCCGGTTGACACTGCTGGTGGAACCCGACCTGTTACAGCGCCTGTTGAGCGTGAGATTATCAACTACTTTGATGGTCCAATCCGCGCAAATGGCAACCTTGCGTTCTACGGTGTCAATGTCCTTACATTGGATGCCCGTCGCAACGATGCCGTTGAAGTGAATGGAACAATCAGCCTCAATGGTCTTGATGATGCAGCGGCGACTGTAACAGCTACGGATCCGACACGCGTATACCTTAATGTTGCAGCTAGCGGCGTACCTAGCGTCCTCCCAAGTTTGTCTGCAAACTTTACGACCATCAGTGGTCTGGTGCGTGACAATCCATCCGGCGGTGATGTAACCGAGCTCAACGGCTTGGATAAGAACCTCCGAACGGTCGCGCGTCTTGAAGCTCCTCGTCTGGATGAACAAATCGGTCCGAATGGCCTTACCCGCTATCGGTCGCTGACACAGTTCTCAGAACCCCTTGCGTCAAAGTACATGACGACATCCGATGCAAGCGACCTCGCAGCTCTCGGCGCAGAGCTTCCTGGACAGGTTGGTTGGGGCAGCGGTCTCTACATTAACAACCGTGAGGATGTGCAACGGGAGTCCGAAAGCCTCCTTGGTGCCTATTCCCTTCGGAGCGATTGGTTGAATCCAGGTGGATCCGCGTACTGGCGTGGCGACTTTAAGTATGTGCCACCGGCAGTCACAATCACCTTCCATCCTCGCTATGTCAAGATCGACCGTTCACCAACGAGCGTTGGCCGTTCGCCATTCCGAAATCCATCAGGCCGCCGGTTGTCCGGTAGCAGCACGATTATTCGCTACTCCGGTCCCAGCGATACCGCTCCAGCGGCTGGGCTTAGTCAAAATGGCAACCTGGTCTACAAATTCAAGGGATATCCAACCGAGCAAGCGACTGTCAACGGCGTAACCGTAAACAAGGGTGAGCTCGTTATCTTCGCAGAAGGCAACGTCCGTGTAAAGGGAACCGTCGGTGGACGGGATCCGGAAACGGGTGAGCTCTACGTTCGAAACATCACACTGGTATCCAACGAGAATATCTATGTCGATGGAAACCTCCTCAGAGATAATCTGTCTGCATCCAACCCGGGCGACTTTGCGGTTCAGGGGCAATCCTCCATTGCTCTGCTGGCACGGAACTATGTCGCAGTAAACTCCACGCAGTTCATGTCACCGGATGAAGGTCTCGTCAAAGCAGAAGAAGTTGGCTCGGATGCAAAGGCTTTGTTCCTCTCCGCCAATG
>CAIWTR010000562.1 GCA_903915615.1 uncultured Armatimonadota bacterium | reverse complement strand
TTTGGCGACGATTGAGACGACGCAAAAACGTCTCAAGCGCGAGCTGGATGATGCGACGACCTATGTCCGCTCCATCCTCCCGGAACCCGAGACCAAGCCCTATCCGATTGACTGGGTTTATACGCCATCGACGGAGCTCGGCGGGGATGCGTTTGGTTATCACTGGATTGATGATGACCATTTTGCGATGTATCTCCTCGATGTCTGCGGGCACGGAGTGGGCGCGAGTTTGTTGTCGGTTGCCGCCATCAACGTGATGCGGAATGGATCCATTGCGCAGACCGACTTCCGCGACCCCGCGCAGGTTCTGACCCGTCTGAACAATATGTTCCTGATGGAGCGGCAGAACAATATGTACTTCACGCTGTGGTACGGCGTGTTTCAGAAGAGTACACGCAAGCTTACATTTAGCGGTGGTGGGCATCCGCCATCGTTGTTGTACACAGGCGATATTGATGGCGGCGAACCCGTTTTGCAGGAGCTGCATCGCGGCGGTCTGCCGATTGGTGCGCTTGAGGATGTTCCTTACGGGGCGAATACAGTCGATGTCCCTGCGGATGCGCGGCTGCTCATTTTGTGTGATGGCACTTATGAAATTGAGCTTCCGGAAGGCGGGATGCTTGGGCTTGATGGCCTTACGGAGTTCATCCGTCCGCGTGTGGCGAGTCCGACGCTGTTGACCGACATCACGGAATGGATCCGCACTTTCCACGGGGATGGCCCACTTGAGGATGACTTCTCGCTGGTGAGGGTGCATTTATGTTAGAGCTTGCTCCAAAGCAGTGGCGGATGCATCCGGAGAACAGCGAGATCAGCCGTGTGAATGGTGAGGTTGAGGAGTGGCTTGCGGGCGCTGATGTGCCATTTTCGGGCATTTACCTGGCCAACCTGACGGTTGAGGAGCTGGTCACCAACTGCATTAAGTATGGCTATGCGGGGATGGACACGACCGACAAGGGTATTGATGTTGTGATTTCGATTGTCGGCGGGGAGCTGATTATCATCCTGTCAGATGATGCCGCGCCGTTTGATCCGCTTGCACAGGCAGCGCCAGACTTGACGATTCCGCTTGAGGACCGGCCTATCGGCGGCCTTGGCATCCATATGCTCCGCCAAATGTCCACCGGCTTTGCCTATGCGTTTGAGAATGGTCGCAACGTCGTGACGATTACCAAGCAGCTGGTCTAGGCGAGGCGCTGGCGTATCTTTGCACTGATGCTGTCAACGACGACAACGGTAGCAATGGTGGCGATGACAATCAGGCCGAGGCGTGGATAGTTTGCCGCCTGGTATTGGAGCCCTAGGATAAAGCCGATGCCGCCTGCGCCGACGATGCCGATCACCGATGCCGAGCGCACATTCAGGTCGAAGCGGTAGAGCACAAACGAGACAAAGTCCGGGAGCACTTCCGGCAGGATGCAGTGTCTGAAGATGGCTACCGGTGATGCACCTGTGGTGGTGAGCGCTTCGATTGCTCCTTTGTCCACATTTTCGATGCGCTCGGAGTAGAGCTTTCCAAGCATCCCGATGGAGTGAATCGCAACCGCCATCACACCAGCGAACGCCCCGAGGCCAAGGCCCTTGATGAACGCGTAGGCGAGCAGGATTTCCGGGAAGGTCCGGATGGCATTGAGCAGGACTTTCCCAATACCGGATGGTGCTGGAGACCGTACGAGGTTGCGTGCGGCGAGGACGCCAAACGGGATGGCGAGGATGCCGGCGAGGAAGGTTCCGAGGGCTGCGATTTGCAGGCTTTCGATCAGACGCTGCTGGACGATGGGCCAGTATTCCCAGTCTGGATGGGCGAACATGTCTGTCAGCATCGTGGCCGCTCTGGGGAAGCCAGTGACAATTCGCGCAGGTGTGACATCCATCCCGGCCATCGACCACAGGAGCAGCGGTGTGACAACGAGGAGTGTCAGTGTTGAGCGCAGCTTTTGCGTCATACGAGCCGCCTCCGGATGGTGCTGGACAGGGTGTCGATAAGCATCACGACGGCAAACGTTACGGCTGTGATGATGCCGACATTGGTGTAGTTGAGGAAGGCGATTTGTGTTTTGAGCAGCACGCCGACGCCGCCTGCACCGACAAGTCCAAGGACGGTCGCGGCGCGGACATTGATTTCAAATGCGTAAAGGGTGTACGCGATGAACTCTGGGGCGATTTGCGGGAAGACTCCATGGCGGGCTTGTAGGATGCGGGTTGCGCCTGTGGTTGCGATGGCATCCATCGGTCCGCGGTCAATCGTCTCAACCGTGTCTGCGAGCAGCTTTGCGACGACGCCAAATGAGAACACGAGCAGTGCGAGGAAGCCTGGAAAGGCTCCGATACCGAAGGCGCTCGCAAGGAGTGCCGCGAGGACGAGGTCAGGGATGGTCCGGATGAGGTTGAGCAGGTTGCGCGTGATTTGGTAGACCCATTTGTTTGGCGCGACGGTGCTGCTGGCCATAAAGGCGACGGGGAGCGCGAGGGCGGCTCCGAGCATGCTGGCCGCGAGGGCAATGCGGATGGTTTCGACCATCGGAGGGATGAGCTGGCCCGTAACAAAGTCCATCGGCCACGGGGGAAGCATTCCTTTGAAGAAGCGCAGTACATTCGGCAGGCCATCCGCGAGAACCCAGAGGTTGAATTTTGTGCCTTGGATACTCCAGACCAGGATTACCGCCGTGATGGCGGCGCCGACAACTGACATCCAAGGAAAGGGCCGCTTCGGGAGTGCCGGATGCGTTGACATCAGTGTTCGGCGGCTCCGCGCATGTCATCCGGGCGTATTTTCCGCTGGTAGATGCGTTCAAAGTCGGCTTCGGTCATGTTCGCGCCAGGGCCATCGTAGACAACGGTGCCAGCGTGGAGTCCGATAACGCGGTCTGCATATTCCATCGCCATGTCGACGAAGTGGAGGTTGACGATGGTGAGGAGGCCTTCTTCGCGTGAAAGGGCCTTGAGATCCCGCAT
>CAIWTR010000561.1 GCA_903915615.1 uncultured Armatimonadota bacterium | reverse complement strand
TGCGGATGGCGTCCATGTCCACATGACCAACACGCGGATCACAGATCCCGAGGTGCTTGAGCGACGTGTTCCGGTGCGTCTGATGCAGTTCCGTCTGATTCCCAGTTCGGGTGGCAAGGGGAAGTGGCGCGGCGGGTGTGGCGTTCGGCGCGAGTGGCAGTTCCTAGAGGATGTCCAAGTGAGCGTGATCACACAGTCACGGATTTTCGCGCCGCGCGGGCGTGCGGGTGGCGGTCCTGGGCGACAGGGTATCCAGTGGGTTCGGCACAACAGCGGGGCGACGACGGTGCTGCGGTGTGTGGATCAGGTGGACTGCGCGGCGGGGGATGTTCTTGTTATCGAAACGCCAGGCGGCGGTGGATGGGGACCGGATGTCCCGAATGTCTAAGGAATGTGCTATTGTCCTAGCGATGTCGATTGACTTCCACCTAACCCGAATCTATTGTGTACCGCGGACCGTGAGTGACGCGCAGGAGCTGCCATGGAAGTGACTGAGAAGGTTGCACTGTTCCTTTCGGTGTACGGGAGTATTGTGAAGGCTCGGGAGGTAGATCTCCTTGAGGTTGACTACACCAAACGGGGTGAAGCATTTTTTCATGTGTCAGGTGCTGGTCATGAGAACATTGCCTTTTTAAGTCCATATCTGATCGCAGATGATTTCCTGCACTGTCATTACCGTGACAAGTCGTTAATGATTGCACGTGGGATCACCGAGCGACAATTCTTCCTTTCCTTGTTTGCCAAAGATCAGAGCCACAGTCGCGGGCGCCAGATGTCTGCCCATTTGTCAGACCCCATGCTAAACATCATGAGTCTGGTCGGTCCGGTTGGGAATAATGCCCTCCAGGCCGTTGGAGTGGCGACGGTCATCAAGAACAGGAAATCCAATCCCTTGGTTCTTTGTTCAGTCGGGGATGGCACCAGTCAGCAAGGCGAAGTCCTCGAAGCGATTGCCCATGCCGTCAGAGATAATCTCCCTGTCCTCTTTGTCATCGAAGATAATCACTGGGCGATTTCCACAAAGACCTTCGGCAAGACCTTTTACAACACTCCGGATGGTGATGCGGAAGCATTTTATGGCATTCCTATTGTCCGCGTGGATGGTCGGAATCCGGAAGAGACCTTTGATACGTTTGGCAAAGTAACCGCAAAGATTCGGGCTGATCGCAAGCCTGCAATCGTGGTCTTTAACGTTAAACGCCTTAACAGCCATACAAACGCTGATGACCATCGCACCTACCGCAATGCTTCCGAAATTGATGAGACATCCAAAAATAATGATCCGATACCCATGCTCCGATCGTGGCTGCTTGGGCACGGTATCACCGAAGTTGAGCTATCCACCCTCGAGCAGACCATTAAGTCAAAAGTGCTTGCTGACAGCATCGATGCACAGGACAGTCCAGATCCTGAACCAAATTTTGATGCTAAAGCACCGCTGCCTCATGAGCTTGTCGATGCCAACTGCGAATACATCGGTAACGGTATTGGTGAGCAGCTCACGATGCTTGAGGCGATGCGTGAGGTACTGAGGCATCACCTCACTCAGGATGAACGCGTTTCGCTTTTTGGAGAAGATATTGAGGATCCGAAAGGCGATGTGTTCGGCGTTACAAAAGGCCTTAGTCAGGCATTTCCCGGGCGTGTCGTCAACTCGCCGCTCGCAGAATCAACGATTGTTGGTGTGGCCATCGGTCAGGCTTTGGCCGGCGCCCGCCCGGTCGGCTTCCTTCAATTCGCAGACTTTTTTGCCATCGCCTACAACCAGATATTCGCTGAAATGGGCTCTATGTACTGGCGAACTGATGGTGGATGGACAGCGCCTGTCATCCTCCTTGTGAGCTGTGGAGGTTTCAAGCCAGGCCTCGGACCCTTCCATGCATCCAGTATGGAGAGCACTGCAGCGCATACTCCCGGTATAGATGTCTTCCTCCCCGCAACGGCTGGAGATGCTGCCGGCTTGCTCAATGCCGCCTTTTCATCCGGACGACCGACGATTATTTTCTACCCTAAGAGCTGTCTGAATGACCGTAGCCAGCTGACGAGCCGGGATGTTTCACGACAGCTGGTCCCAATTGGGAAGGGACGCCGCCACCGAACAGGTACGGACATTACGTTTGTTGCTTGGGGAAACACGCTAGGCTTTAGTCTGAAAGCTGCGGATGCTCTTGCGGTGGCGGGCGTTACAAGTGATGTCATCGACTTGCGTTCGATTTCACCCTGGGATGTCGACATGGTGGTCGAATCCGTCCGCAAGACGGGGCGCCTGATA
>CAIWTR010000560.1 GCA_903915615.1 uncultured Armatimonadota bacterium | reverse complement strand
CTTGACGGCTAATGTGGTGGACAGCAAGTGGATGCGCCTGGCGTTGCGTCTCGCTCTGAAAGGCCGTCCACACCCAAACCCTCCCGTTGGTGCGGTCGTTGTTAAGGACGATGCTGTACTTGCTCGAGGCTGGCATGATGGCCCTGGAACACCGCATGCGGAGCATGTGGCACTTGCGAGTTGCATTGGTGATGCTGTGGGCGCTACGCTTTATGTGACCCTCGAGCCCTGTTGTCACACGATTGGACGCGATGGAGGCCAACGCATTCCATGTTGGCGACGCTGCGTGGATGCCGGGATAACACGTGTCGTGGTTGCTTGTGAAGATGTCGACCCGCGAACGGCCGGCAAGGGTATTCAGCAGCTCCGCGAGAGTGGCATTCAAGTCGATGTCGGACTTCTCCAGGACAAGGCTGTGTATCAACAGCGAGGCTTTCGAAATATCCAGGCCACGGGCCGGCCTTTTGTCATCCATAAAGTGGCGACGACCTTGGATGGCCACACGGCATGCGAGGGTGGGGATTCGCGGTGGATCACATCAGAGCCTGCGCGTAAATCTGTCCACCGTCTCCGTGCCGCCTGTGATGCCATTGTCGTTGGGGTTGGTACCGTCATCGCGGATGACCCCGAGCTCACAGTGCGCAATGTTTCTCTGCCAAGTGGTCGGCAGCCCCGCGGGGTTGTCTTTGACCGGACACTTCGAATGCCGCTTTCGGCGAGAATTGTACGACCAGGGACGGTGATTGTAACGACGACAGCCGCCCCAAAGGCATTGATGACCGCTCTGCAAGACAAGGGATGTCACATTTTGACATTGGATGTAGATAGGTACACAGTGGAGAACATTTTGCCGTTACTTGCTGATCTGGGGCTTGGAATTGTGTTACTGGAAGCAGGTGGGGTGCTGACAGGTTCCTTTTATCGGGCTCGCTGTGTGGATGAGGTGAATTGGTTTCTTGCGCCGAAACTTGTCGGTGGTGGAAGTGCACCGGTTGGTCTGGCTGGCTCGCCTCTTGCAACACGTATGAACGGTGCAATTGAGTTGACGCAGATGCGGATGCACAGGTATGGTGTAGACGTATTGATTACAGGACGGCCTGTGTGGGAAGGACGGGAGGCAGAGATCTGATGTTCACTGGCATTGTCGAAACAACCGGAAAGGTAACACGTATCGACCGACTGAGTGAGTCAGTCCGCCTGAGCGTCGCTGCCGGACGTGTATCCGAAGATGTCGCCCTGGGAGACTCAATCTCTGTAAATGGCGTGTGTCTGACCGTCGTGTCTATCGATGCCCCTGAGCTCGTCTTTGATGCCGTCTACGAGACGCTGCGCAGGACAACGCTTGGCGCATTGTCGGTCGGAGATGTGATCAATCTTGAGCGTGCAATGGTAGCCAATGGCCGCTTTGGCGGGCACATTGTCCAAGGGCATGTGGATGGCGTAGGACGTATCGCATCCATGCGGCCCGTTGGGAATGCATGGCAGGTTCACGTCGATGTCGATGCAAACCTAATGCGCTACATCGTTGAAAAGGGCAGCATTTGCATCGATGGTATTTCGCTTACCGTAGCCGATGCCGGGCACTCCAGCTTCTCAGTCAGCGTGATCCCGCATACTTGGGAGAACACGACGCTTTCATCCCGTCGCGCTGGCGATTCATTGAACATCGAGTGCGACATCATCGGAAAGTACATCGAGCGCCTTATGGGCTTCTCTACCAGCACGAATGTTGCGGCGCCTGTTTCCATGGACATGTTGGTTCGTAATGGGTTTGCAACTGAAGTGGCTACTGAAGCGTGGTAAACGACGCAGATATCCCGTTTGCGACCATTGAGACCGCTATATCAAAGCTAAGAGCCGGTGGCATTATCATCTTGGTGGATGACGAAGACCGGGAAAACGAAGGCGATTTCGTGATGGCCGCTGAGTTCATCACGAGCGAAGCTATCACCCTCATGACGCGTGAGGGAAGCGGCATCATTACGGTCCCGATGGAGCAGCGACGGCTGGGTCAGCTGGGTTTGGACTTGATGGTCCTCGAAAACACGGAGTCGCTTCGGACTGCGTTTACGGTAACCGTTGATGCCGTTGCGGGTACGACGACCGGAAGCAGTGCGCATGACCGTGCTCAGACGATCCGGATGTTGGCAAACCCTGTTTCGGCAGCTAAGGACTTTAACCGCCCCGGGCATGTGAATCCCCTGATGAGTCGCCAAGGCGGCGTTTTGAAGCGCCCAGGCCACACGGAAGCCGCTGTTGACTTCATGCGTCTCAGTGGGTTGCAGACCGTTGGTGTGATCAGTGAGATCATGGGGGATGATGGCGAGATGTTGCGTCTCCCTGCGCTTGCCGAAATGGCAAGCCGCTTGGACATGCCATTGGTCTCGATCGCCGATCTTATCGCGTACCGCCGCCGGACGGAAAAACTGGTTCACCGCATCGCGACAACCAAGCTCCCAACGCTTTACGGCACATTTACGACGCATGCTTACCTCTCCGATGTAGATGACAACGAGTATTTGGCGTTATGCATGGGAGATATCACGGGTGATGAGCCGGTTTTGACCCGTATTCACAGCTCGTGTGTGACCGGAGACTTGCTGGGATCGCTGCGTTGTGACTGTGGTGATCAGCTTGATCTCGCGTTGGCAAAGATTTCATCCGAGGGTCGGGGTGTGCTCCTGTACATCGAACAGGAAGGCCGCGGCATTGGCCTCGTCAACAAAATGCGTGCCTACGCTCTGCAGGATGAAGGCGTGGACACATTGGATGCGAATCTTCGTCTAGGATTTCCGGCGGATGCGCGCGACTATGGCATTGGTGCGCAGATTTTGGTTGACCTCGGGCTTAAGCGCCTGATGTTGATGACGAACAACCCTGCTAAGCGCGATGGCATTGATGGCTTTGGTCTTGAGATCACGGAGCGTGTTCCGCTACCGATTGAGCCGAATGAGCATAACCGGGCCTACATGGAGACGAAACGCCGTCGCATGGGACATCTTCTCTTCGATGCATCCACTCCTAACGACGTCTAAGCATTCCATTTGTAATTAGGTGCATAGGTTTGTCGATTCTTTTTCAGATTGAAGGAGGAACAAACCCTGAGTATCGAATCGTATGTTAAGTACGCATGTCCTCATAACCACTCCAGCACGGAGCGGTCCCCGGTTCACCTCTGAACCGGGATTTTTTTATTTTAAGGGGATTGTTATTCTCCAAAGCAAAACATCGTAAGCGTTTGATGGTAATCGTCCAGTTAAATGAAAACAACCACCTGGCGTTTGCTGGTGGTTTCAAAAGTTGAAGTGATTCGCTATTCACGATTTCGTGGAGGCGTCACGCGACACGAAATGTGACCCCTTTGCGACATCGAAAACGGACCCCTTCGTTTAGCATCAATGTTGTTGACGACACTCGATTCAATCAAAATGAAAACAACCACCTGGCGTTTGCTGGTGGTCATTCACTTTGTTGATGCCGTGGACTACACGATCTCGCGCAGGCGGCCCTTCTTCGCTTCATTCCTTAGTTTCTTCAGGGCATGCTGCTCAATTTGGCGGACACGCTCACGGGAAATGTTGAGCTGCTCGCCGATTTGTGCCAATACCAACGCATCGTCGCCATCAAAACCGTAGCGCAACCGCATCACACGGCGCTCACGCTCATCCAGTGAATTCAGGATGTTGTCGACTTCCTGAACCATCTCGACATCGAGGAGGGTTGACTGCGGATCTGGAGCGTTGCGATCGGTAAGAAGGGAGCCAAGGGATGTGTTTTCTTCGTCGCCTACGGGCAAGTCAAGCGAAATTGGATCCTGCGTAGTGTTGAGGAGAGCCTGTACTTTACGCACAGAAAGTCCTGAGCGCTCAGCGATGGTTTCGTGGGTCGGTTCATCACCGGTTTCGCGGCGGAGCTCAGCCTTTACACGGTCCAATTTGCGGAGGGACTCGGAAACGTGAGCCGGGAGGCGGATTGCTTTTGCCTTGTTATCTACGGCACGGCCAATCGCCTGGCGAATCCACTGAGTGGCGTACGTACTGAAGCGGAAGCCACGGTCCGGATCATAGCGCTCAGCGGCCGTCATCAGGCCAATCGCACCCTCCTGAACCAAATCCTCGATTGGGATACCACTTGCCCGATAAGCCTTCGCAATCGACACGACAAGACGCATGTTTGACTCGACAAGGCGATGTTGGGCACGTCGGCCCTCAAGACCACCAAGCTTTACCTTACGTGCGAGGTCCATCTCCTCCTGATGATTCAGAAGGCGGGCACGAGTCAGGCGTGTGATGCCGTGATGATGCTCATCGGCAGCACCTTTGGGGTGGGTGGGTGTAGTTACGCGATCTTGTTCCATCGTGTCTGACTTCAGTTCAGCCCTTGGCTTGAGATTCCAGAAATACTGGATTTGACCCCGTATTCAATACAGGCTACCGTAAATCCTGCTAGCACACTATTATTTTTATTTGATAGTCATTGCTACTTGAATTTGATTAAAGCATGACAACGGTACTG
>CAIWTR010000559.1 GCA_903915615.1 uncultured Armatimonadota bacterium | reverse complement strand
GTCCGCGGGCGCATCCGCCCTTCACTCGGACGCCAGTTTGCCAATCCTGTAACGCAGCTAGACAACGTCATGCCGGCGGCAAGCCCAGTTGCGACGGCAAGCGCACCATTGATGGCTGCAAATCTCGCCGGAGAAGCGACCACAGCGCGGACAGACTCTCCCTTGAGGGTGAGATGAAAAGTAGTCTCTAACCGTCCCAGCCGAACATCTGCAATTATCAAGTCGCACGCTTCGGACTCACCAACGATAAACCGACGGCAATGGGCCGCACTGGCATCCACAACAGTCTTGAAATCGATGGCTTCTGAGTACACGGCTGTTGCATCCGGTGAAAGCCCCCTGAACAGCTCCGTTTTCGCTGTCGCGATAGCATCCCGGGTTCCAAGCAGCTCAATGTGTGCGCTTCCGATGTTCGTGATTACACCAATGTTTGGCTCAGCGATGCGTACTAACTCTGCAATCTGCCCTGGGCCTCGCATGCCCATTTCAAGGACAAGCGTATCTACGTCATCAGGAGCTGATAGAACCGTAAGTGGAAGACCTATCTCCGTATTGAAGTTGCCAATGGTCGAGTGGCATGACTTTTCGTGGCCATGAACGCAAGCAACCATGTCTTTCGTGGATGTCTTGCCGTAGCTCCCCGTCACTGCGATGACGGTCGGATTCCGCTGTTTTCTAACCCAATTCGCCAGAACTCCCAATGCATCTACGGTGTTTGTGACACAGATCTGCGGGAGATCAACCGAAGGGTTAACCGTTTCGACAATCGCACCGCATGCACCGCGCTCCATGGCAGTGAAGAGATAATCATGGCCATCAACTTTTGTACCGCGGATAGCAGCAAACAAAGCGCCATTCATTAATGTGCGGGTATCAATGGAAACACCACTGACCACGGACTTGTCGTCAATCGCTTGCCCAAGTATTCGGCCGACGACGTCTAGTGTCAGGAGCATTTAGAAAGCTCCTCAGATGCAACTAAGCGATCATCGAAGGGAATAACCTGATCGTGAACTATCTGGTAAGTTTCATGACCCTTGCCAGCGATAACAACTACGTCATCGGAACCACGCGATGTAACCGCCTGTGCAATTGCTAGCCTTCGGTCCGACTCCCGCCGAACAGCACAATTATTCGACATCCCAGCAATGATTTGATCGATGATCGCTTCAGCATCTTCAGACCGTGGATTGTCAGAGGTCACGATTACCTCATCGCAATACTTTTCAGCGATGCTGCCCATTAGAGGGCGCTTAGAGCGGTCCCGATCGCCACCGCAACCAAACACACATATCAGCTTGCCGTAGCACAGTTCACGGGCTGTCGACAGCACATTCTCGAGACCATCAGGTGTGTGCGCGTAATCGACAACCACAGCAAACGATTGTTTACTTAGCACAATTTCAAACCGTCCTGGAATCTGAGGACAAGTACGAATCAGTGCTACGCCATCAGCCACCGAGCCGCCCGCACCAATAAACCATCCAAGTGCCGCAAGCGCATTTTGTATCTGAAACGCTCCTCCGAGCGGCAAAACCACAGGGAATGATTGATTGTCAAAAAGAAGATCAAATTCGGTCGATGATGCCGACAAACGGGTGTTTACAGCAACCAAATCAGCAGCCGCCCCAGCATTGACAGAGTAGGTAGTGAAACGAAAATCACGCATCATGGTGCACAGGCGATTCCCCCACTCATTATCAATCCCAATGACTGCAAACGGTTGTTTCCCACGCTGACTGGCAGCATCAAAGTGTGTCGTAAACAGACGTGCTTTAGCTTCGAAGTAGCTCTCCATGCTTCCATGAAAATCCAGATGATCCTGTGTCAGGTTTGTGAAGACCGCAGCATCAAACAAACATCCGTTCACCCTACCGTGAACAAGCGCATGGGACGCAACTTCCATTGCAACGATATCTACAGAGTGACTTTGCATTGCCGAAAGCATGCTCTGTAGATCAGGCGCCTCGGGAGTAGTTCTTTGCCCAGGCACGGACACTCCGCTCGCAAAAGCTCCCAAGGTCCCGATGATTCCCGTTTGTTGAAACAGCCCCTTGGCCAAGTGTGCAATGATGTGCGTGGTGCTGGTTTTGCCGTTTGTACCCGTGACACCGACGACATGCATATGGTGGGTTGGATGGTTATAAACGATGTCTGCAACATAGCCCATAACTTGGCGTGGATCTTGAACAGACCACCCAGGGATGTTTCCTGCTAGCAGCAGAGCTTGGCGGGACTGTTCCACAATGACAGCCGCCGCTCCCATAGACATCGCATTCGCTATAAAGTCGTGACCATCGAAGTTAGCCCCACGCAGAGCAACATAAATGTCCCCTGGCGTTACCTTTCGGCTGTCATGCGTAACCCCACTAAACCGACTCGGTGTCGGAAGAATTGGAGTGCCGAGAAGGTCAACAAGCTCACTCAACATGTCAGGCTCTAATCACCCTTGCCAGCAGAGTCGGATCGCTGGCTTAGCTGACGTTTCGTCCGAGTTGGTTGGATGTCATACCTGACCATCGCACGCTCCATGACTTCTTTGAAGACAGGACCAGCCACTGATCCCCCGTAGTGGTCACCTTTTGGTGCGGCTATCGTGACAGCAACAATAAACTTTGGTTCCTTGATCGGGGCCAAGCCGACAAACGATGCCATGTACTTACCGCTATATCGGCCATCTTCGACCATTTGCGCGGTTCCCGTTTTGCCACCAGCATCATGGAAGGCAAGCTGCGCCTTCACACCCGTTCCTGTTTCAATAACATCCTTTAACAAGGAACGCATTTGTGTTGCCGTTTCGGCCGAGAAAACGCGTTCAGCCTCACTTCGCTTCGTCAGCTTCACTACTCCACTCACCTGATCACGCACTGCATGAATGAGCGTTGGGCGTCTAAATCGACCATCGACGAACGTACCGTAGGCACTTGCCAGATGCAGTGGGCTAATTGCCGGTCCTTGACCAAAGGACAACGTAGCAAGTCCTATTTTTGACTCATTTTCCGGAAAGACTCCCCGCGTGGCTCCGTTAAGGCCAATCTCCAAGCGTTGCCCACATCCAACTGCATGCAGCGTAGATGTCAAGCGATCCCATCCAAGGCGAGAGGCAATCTCAGCCGTCGCCACGTTACAGGATTGTTTGATAACACCACTTACATCTTGTGACGCATGTCCATTTTGAAAGGCACCATGGGGTGCGCAGTGGACTGCGCGCTTTCCGATGCGTCGTTCGCCATTACAGAAAAAACTGGAGTTTGTGGTGATGACTCCGGCATCTAAGGCAGATGCAATCGTAAATGACTTAAACGTCGAGCCTGGTTCATTTGCGCCTTCGACAGCCCAGTTCTTCGTGAGCAAAAGTTTCTGGAGGCCCTTTGGTGCGTTCTTTATCGTATCTACACCTGTTGCATTGGCCATGACCAATACATCACCCGTATTGGCATCCAACACTACAACAGAACCATACTGGGCATGACTCTTGGCAACGACATTTTGCACGAGTGACTCAGCCTCTGATTGGAGTACCGAGTCAATCGTAAGGACGACATCGTTTCCGTGCTTGACCTTGGACACAACTTCTTCTGTCCCGGGAATAATGCCGTCCAAGTCCTTCGCAAGATACCGTTGACCGGGAACACCAATGAGGTGCTCGTTCATCGCCAGTTCCATACCAGAGAGTGGATTCGCATCCCTCCCTAGAAGTCCAACAACGCTTGCAGCTATCTCTCCGGATGCTAGGGATCGCTTTGTCGTCTTTACGATGCCAATTCCAGGGAGCTTACGTAGCACCTTTAGATCTAAGTTTGCGAGGTCGAGGTCACGCACAAGCTCAACAGGCTGAAATCGCGCTCGGGCATTGTTGCGACGCAACAGAATCTCATTCGATGAAGTCAACATCGATGCCAGATCGAGTCCGGGGAGTGCCTCCTCGAGCCCAATCTTTGTCGCATTTAACAGATCTTCAGGATCCCCAGTTTGCTTTACAAGGATATTTGCATCAAAAACGATTGTGACTGCAGGGACGTTCATCACCAGCGCACGACCGTTTCGATCAACAATCATCCCGCGTCGTGGCTCATCGTTGATATGCCGAATGCGTGATACCGATGACTGACCAGCATAGATGTCGCGTTGAACCAGCTGAATCAGCGTCAGCTTGCCTGCAATAAGTGCAAACGCTAATCCACCGATCCAAAGGACAATCCCCATCCTGCCATGCTCATCCTTGCGGGCACGGTTGATTGCCTGAACACTCGGCGTGGACCTCGGTGCAGCTGGTCTTGGTGGTGCTGGAACACGTCCAGGACGCGTGTTGCGACGTTCGTTCATGCTTACTTAACACCTATCGAAATGCGCTCTGGTGTGCTGAATTCTGTCAGTCCAAGTTTTTGGGCCGAATTTTGATTGGCGACCAAGTCATCCAACGCCATTTGTAACCGCGAATTTCGCTCCAGTTGTTTTGCGTACTCAAGCTTTGCCAGCTGCACCTTGTAGCTAATGGATGTCGCGATGGTATGAAGCGCAAAGTTGGTGAGCAAGCTGGACGCGATGACCAGAAACGTCAACGTCATCGCGGTACGACCGTAGCGCGCGAGGAGGTGCTTGCGTTTTTGTTTAGTGGGCGCTGATGCAATCGTGACCTGTCCGGATGTAACCCTTGTTTGGGCCGGGATAGAAGTACGCATCTGATTCCAATCAAAGTCCAACATTTTAAACTCCCATCCCCTGTAGCATCCCGGTGCTAACACGTTCAGCAATCCGCAGCTTTGCACTTCGGCTTCGCGGATTAAGTCGCTGCTCGGTATCCGACGGACCAACACCTTTTCGTGTAATCAAATCTAGAAGCTTCGGGACATCGGTGACCGTCCAGCCATCGGATGCCATTGATTTGCCTGCGGCTTCGGTGAGAATCCGCTTTACTACCCGGTCTTCCAGTGAGTGGTACGACATCACGACGATTCGTCCACCAATGGCAAGACCATTCACCGCAGCACCAATCGCCTTTGGTAACACACCAAGCTCATCGTTTACGGCAATACGGAGTGCCTGAAAGACTTTAGTCGCAGGGTGAACCTGCCCAGCGCGGGTCCCCGTTGGCATCGCCCTTCGAACCGCATCAACAAGATCTTCAGTCGTTTTCAGCGGCCGGGCATCAACGATTGCTTTTGCAATACGTCGGCCCCTAGACTCTTCTCCGTACGTGAACAAAAGGTCTGCGATTTCAGCTTCAGGCAGTCTGTTTACAAGATCTGCCGCAGTCTCCCCATCACTTGTTTGGTCCATCCGCATGTCGAGCGGACCCTTGAACCGAATTGCAAAGCCGCGACCGGGAGTGTCGAGCTGGAATGAGGAAACTCCGAGGTCAAAGAGAATGCCATCGACGCCGCTGGATGCATGTTCGGCAATCACTTTGGTGAGGTCGCCGAAGTTTGCCTGAACAAAGGATACATTTTCAGGAGAGCCCAAACGAAGCTTCGCCGCAGCAAGCGCATCGGAATCCTGATCGAGGCAAATGAGTTTCCCGGTGCCAGCCAAGCGCTCACAGATGAGAACGGAATGCCCGCCTCCCCCTGTCGTTGCATCGATGTACTTTCCACCAGGCTTGATGCTCAGGCCATCAATGCACTCGTTTAGCATCACAGGAACATGGTAAGTGGACATTATAGTTCAGCCCCCAACCCAGTACGCTGCGCAGCCTCGATGAGCTTGCTTTCATCCATCGATGCATTCATTTGCATCCAGGACTCACGGGACCAAACTTCGATCTTTTCACCAGTTCCGGCGATAACCGCATCGGAGTTCTCAGAGATTCCAGCGTGCAAACGAAGCGATGCAGGTATAGCGATACGTCCCTGAGAGTCAACTTGGATATCAGATGCTCCTGCAAACAACCAACGTTTCATCAAGAGAGCATGTTGATCGAGAACAGGTTGTGCTTGAAGCTTTTCTTCAATCACCTGAAAGTCTTTTTCCCGGTAGATGAAGAGACAGCCACCAACGCCTTTGGTGATCACAAATGTGGCACCAAGTTCGCTGCGAAACTTCAAGGGAATGATTACTCTTCCCTTGTCGTCCACTGCGTGGTAATGTTCTCCTCGAAATGCCAATTTGGTGTACGCTTATCCTATATAGCGGGTGAATCCACCCGCATTCCACCGGGTCTCCATCAAGACTCCACGGGGACTCCATCGGTCCTCCACTGGGTCTCCACCCGGTATTGTTAATAGGTCGATTTTAGGGCGCGGGATGGCGGCTGTCAAACGCCGGGTCGGCATTTCGAGATGTCTTTCTTAGTCAACGCACTGTGGAATTCATCACACCCTGTATTTGTTTGGGAAACACCGAACATAGCCGGGCGTTTTGCAACATCTCAATGCCCCTAAATGGGCCTATCCCTCCAACCGCGATTGACATCCGGATAGCCAAAATGTGATACTTCGCCCGAGGCTCACGTTTACTCCCATCGAGTAACTAGATGGAGACTCAGTGGAGGCAGAACTTGAGTTGGAATAGCGCAGCGGAGTTTGTAATCGGCGTTGACTTAGGCGGGACGAATGTAAGAGCCGCAGTCCTGAACCGAAGTGGACAATCTCTTGGTGGCGGCCGTGCTCCATCCCATGCGATGGAAGGC